>NZ_CAUVXL010000116.1:0-28498 GCF_963555915.1 Protofrankia sp. Cas4 | reverse complement strand
AAATCCCTTGGGTCAGCGCCGGGACGTCCCCCGAGTCCCGGGCGCACCGCGGGTACGGTCCGAGCGCCTCACGACCGGCGGCCACGTTCGGCGGGCCGGACCGAGCCGAACCGGTTTCGACGACGGCGTCCTGGCCGGGCCGGCGAATTTTCGGGTCACGGCCTATTTTGCGACTGTGCTGATCCGCCCGGCCGTGTCAACCTTCCGGATCCGCCGATTGTTGGCGTCGGCAATATAGATGTCGCCGGCCTCGTCGACCGCCACCCCGTCCGGAAGGCCCAGCTGGGCATCGGTGGCCGGACCGCCGGGCCGAGGCGGCCGGCGGTGATCTGTTCGGGAGCCATGGACATCGGCGTCCCGATAATCGCGCTCGCGGTTGCCGCCAACCCGGTGAGGATTTTCGCGATCCCGAAATCCGTCACCTTCAACAAACCGGCGGTGTCGCCCAGCATGTTGTCGGTCTTGATATCGCGGTGCAGTACCCCCGGGGAATGCGCGCAGGACAACGCCGCCGCCACAGCCAGACCCACAGCCAGACCCACCGCGCAGGCAGCCTCCGCCGACATGCCGGCCCGGCGACGGGTCAACGTCCCCCCGCCCAGCAATTCCATGACAATCAGACAGAGGTCGTCGTTCTCGACGTAGTCGTAGACCCGGACCACATGCGGGTGATCAATGGCGGCAAGCAGCTGCGCCTCGGCGGCGAAACCCGCATCCGCTCCGTCGTGCCCCGCAGCCAAAATCTTGATCGCCACCTGGCGGTTCAGACCGCAATGCCGGCCGGCCAGCACCAGCCCGAACGCACCCGCGCCGAGTTTGGCGCCCAGATCGTAGCCGGGCAGGGCCGCGGACACCTGCGCCTCATTCACAATCATGCCGGGATGGCTGCCTCGCGGCGTCGTCTACCGTCGATCGTCATGAACCCGCCCATTCCCCCTGTCTGATGGATATTGGGCGAAGCGATCGAAGATCCATCAAACAGGCCCTACAAGGGGATCAGCCCGGAACGCGTCGGCTCACGGTGCCGAAGGATGTGAATCCGATGCTGTTATGGAAGCATCCGATTCACATCCTTGAGAGCTGCCGGGGCGGCGGGCCGGCACCCCGCGGGCCGGCACCCCGCAGGCCGGCACCCCGCAGGCCGCGTACACCGGTTGGGCGTCGCCCGGACGCACGGCCATGCCGCCTGCCGCCCACAAGAGATCGGCCACGGTCGCGAGCAGCCGGATGACCAGGGCGAGCAGCGTCGCAGGGCCGTGCGCGAGCACCGGCGCCAACGCCAGAATCAGTACGGCCTCGCGCACGCCCGCACCGGCCGGGACCAGCAGGACGAGGAACCCGGCCGTCCACGCGAGCGCGTACCCGCCGACCGAGAGCAGCAGGAGGCGCGGCCCGTGCACGGACGGCGCAAGATCACGTGCCAGCAGCCAGGTCGCGACGCCGTAGAGCACGAAGCCCGTCAGCAGCCAGCCGGCACCGGCCAGCACCGGGCGGACGGCGAGCGGACGCTCCAGCGGTGACCGGCGCAGCAGACCGAACGCGAGCGCCAGCAGCCTGGACAGCACCGGCGGATACAGCACCACCGCAAACCCCGGTGCCGCCAGCAGCGCCCACCCGTAGTGACCTAATGCGGTCGCCGACACAAACGGCAGGGTCACGGCCGCGGCCAGTCCGCCGCACGGGACCGCCAGCGCCAACACGATCAGACTCGCCGACGCAGCCTTTGCCCGGGGCACGCCGTAGGCCCTCGACAGCTCCATCTGCGCCAGCACCGGCCACACGCTGCCCGGGACGTACTTGCCGATCTGCCCGACGAAGAACACCCGCACGGCCGCCCGTAACGGCAGTTCCGCGCCGAGCCCCACCAACAGCGCCCGCCAGGACAGCACGCTCGTCCCGACCGCCAGCACGGTGACGCCTCCGGCTGCGGCGACGCTCACCACGGTCAGGTCGTCGAACGACGCCCGGACCGCGTTCCACTGACCGACCAGCGCAAGGCAGAGCAGCCCGACCGCGAGCAGCAACGCCACCCGCGTCAACCACCACCGCAGCCCTCGACGGCTGGAGCCCGGTCGGCCCGGTTCTGGTCGGCCCGGTTCTGGTCGGCCCGGTTCTGGTCGGCCCGGTTCTGGTCGGCCCGGTTCTGGTCGGCCCGGTTCTGAGTGACAGCGCCCGGCCGCCCGACCGACCCATCCGTCAACAGAACGTACATGCCACATCTGCTCAGCGTAGCGTCGATCCAACGATCAACCATCACACCGCCATGACATGGCGCAAACTCGTCGACGCTCCGGCCAGTCACCGGCCCCCGCCGAACGGATCGAACTCCGACAACGCCGAACGGTCCGGCGAGGACAAAGCCCACCGGACCGTTCGGACGGACGCACCGACCCCGAAGGGTTGATGTGGAGCTCAGAGCTGACCGGCCGCGCTTTCCTCCTCGGACTCCTCGGCATCCTCGTCGAGGACGGGCGCACGGCCCGCGACTATCTCGACGACCTTGCGGGCGAGCTCCTGGGCGGACAGGCCGATCTCGGCCATGACCTCCGGGCGCTTGCCCTGGTCGAGGAAGATCTGCGGGATGCCGAAGTCCCGCAGCGGTACGTCCACGTCGGCGTCGCGCAGCAGCTGCGCGAAGGTCGACCCGACCCCGCCGACCCGGCCGTTGTCCTCAACCGTGACCACGAGCGAGTGCATCCGGGCGAGATCGACGAGCACCGGATCGAGCGGCTTGACCCACCGCGGGTCGACAACCGTGATCCCGATACCGTGGCTCGCGACCCGCTCGGCGACCTGCATGCAGGTGTTCGCCATCGCGCCCACCGCCACCAGGAGCACCTCACGCGACGGTGTCACCTCGGGTGAGCGGTAGAGGATGTCGACCGACCCGACCCGCTCGATCGCGGGGATGTCCGGGTTGACTTTGCCCTTGGCGAAGCGCACCACCGACGGACCGTCGGTGATCGCCAGCGCCTCGCGGAGCTCGGCCCGCAGCGTGGGCTCGTCCCGCGGCGCGGCCAGGGACAACCCAGGCACGAGCTGGAGGAAGGACATGTCCCACATACCGTTGTGGGACGGCCCGTCCTCGCCGGTGACACCGGCCCGGTCCAGGACGAAGGTGACCGGCAGCCGGTGCATGGCGACGTCCATCAACACCTGGTCGAAGGCCCGGTTGAGGAAGGTCGCGTAGACGCACACCACCGGCTTGAGGCCACCCATGGCCAGGCCTGCGGCCGAGGTGACCGCATGCTGCTCGGCGATGCCGACGTCGAACACCCGGTCCGGGAAGGCCGTGGCGAACGCCTTCAGGCCGACCGGCTGGAGCATGGCGGCGGTGAGCGTGACGACGTCCGGACGCTCCCGGCCAATCTGGACGATCTCGTCGGAGAAGACGCCCGTCCAGCTGATGCCGCCGCCACCGCCGGCCGCGGCCGGCTTGCCGGTGCTCGGATCGATGACCCCGACGGCGTGGAAACAGTCGGCGTCATCCTGCTCGGCGGCCGGATAGCCGAAGCCCTTGCGGGTCACACAGTGGACGATGACGGGCCCGCCGAAGTCACGGGCGCGCCGCAGCGCCGACTCGACCGCGTGGACGTCGTGCCCGTCCACCGGCCCCACGTACTTCAGACCGAGATCCTCGAACATCCCCTGCGGCTGGACGACGTCCTTGATGCCCTTCTTGATCCCGTGCAGGGCATCGTAGAGCGGCGCACCGACCAGCGGCGTACGGCCCAGCACCTGCTTGACGACGTCGAGCACCTGCTCGTACTCGGGTGCCAGGCGCAGCGCGGCCAGATGGTCGGCCAGCCCACCGATCGTCGGGGCGTAGGAGCGTCCGTTGTCGTTGACAACCACGATCACCGGACGATCGGCGGCCGCGATGTTGTTCAACGCCTCCCAGCACATGCCACCGGTCAACGCGCCGTCACCGACGACAGCGACGACCGAGCGGGATTCGCCGCGCAACGCGTACGCCCGTGCCAGCCCGTCCGCGTAGGACAGTGCCGTCGAGGCGTGCGAGTTCTCGATGATGTCGTGCGGTGACTCCGCCTGGCTGGGATACCCCGACAGGCCACCGCGCTGACGCAGGTCGGCGAACGCGTCCGCACGGCCGGTCAGAATCTTGTGGACATACGACTGGTGACCGGTGTCCCAAAGGATCCGGTCATGAGGCGAGTCGAAAACCCGGTGGATCGCCATGGTCAACTCGACGGCGCCAAGATTCGGCCCGAGATGACCACCTGTGCGTGCCACCGCGTGAATGAGAAAGTCGCGGATCTCCGCCGCCAGCGCGGGAAGATCATCAACTGCGAGTTTCTTCAGATCGTGCGGATTGCGGACGGTCGACAGAAGCGACACCGGCACTTCCTCTCCGTGCACTCCCTGCCCCCCCTTTTGAGGGGATCGGCCCCGGACGCCGCTCAGTCTACGCAGGTCAGAGGATCAGTCGCGGTCACAGACTGGACATGTGAACACGTTCCAAACAGGCTCCAAGGGGGCCATCCGGCGCTTACGATGCGCGGTTTGCCCCGGGGGATCTGAGCCGTCCGGCGACGCCGCAGCGTGCGCGCGCCGCTCCCGCCGGGCGTGTCCACCACGATGAGACGGCGTGTCCACCGAGATGAGAGGAGTCAGCCGGGCCGCTGAAGTAACGCCACGCATTCGACGTGTGCGGTCATCGGGAACAGGTCGAACGCCCGCAGCCCGACCATGGAGTAACCCGCCGTGACGGCCACGGCAAGGTCCCGGCCAAGGGGTGCGGGATCACAGGCCACGTACGCGACCGCCCGAGGACGCAGGGCGAGCAACTCGCGCATCACGCCTGCGCCCGCGCCCGCCCGGGGCGGATCAAGGACCACGATGTCAGCGCCGGTACCGGCCAGCCCACGCAGGGATCCGGGCGAGACCCGAACTCCGCGCAACGACACCTGTGGGAGGTCTGCGAGGCTGCGCGCGGCGGACGCCACCGCCTGTGGGTCGGACTCCATCGCCACCACGACCCCATCGGGACCGACGGCGTCGGCGAGCGCGGCGGTGAACAGACCCGCACCGGCGTACAGATCGAGGGCACGTTCCCCGGGACGTGGCGCCAGACCCGCCAGGACCGCGTCCACCAGCGCCTCGGGCGCGCCCGGATGGACCTGCCAGAACACCCCGGGAGCCAACCTGAACCGGCGTCCGTTTACCACCTCCACGATCTCGTCGTCAACCGGGCGAAGCCCGGCGGAGCCACCCGCCGTAGTGATTAATTCCACTGGTGTGACGAGCGTGCTACCACTTGAGACGCTCGCGGCGACCTCAATCTCAATCTCGACAGCACCGGCGCTCGGGTCCGCGCTGGTCGTCGGGAAGGTCCGGCCGGTGACCGCGGCACGCACGAGCGGGTGGGCTATCCGGCAGTCCGCCGCCGCGATCACCTCGTGCGAGCGGTGGCCCCGCAACGCGACCTGGCCCTGTTCGGTCAGTGCGTAACGCATCCGGGTGCGCCAGCCGAGACCGTCGGACGGTGAACCCGACGGCGAACCCGACGGCGAACCCGACGGCGGGTCCAGCGCTTCGACCTCCACCGGCCAGTCGAGCCCGGCCAGGCGGCGCAGCTGCTCGCGGACCACCTCGGCCTTGAACCGCCGCTGCGCGGCAAGCGAGGCGTGCTGCCAGTCGCATCCCCCGCACCGGCCGGGCCCGGCGTGCGGGCACGGCGCCGGCACGCGGTCCGCAGAGGCCGCCAGGACCTCGACCGCGTCAGCGCGCCAGTACCGGTCGTGCGAGGTGTCGGTCAGGCGGGCTCGGACCCGTTCACCCGGCAGTGCATGCCGGACGAAGACGACCCGGCCCTCGTGACGAGCCACACAGGTCCCACCGTGCGCCACCGACCCGATGTCCAGCTCGACAACCGGCGCGGCCGCGTCAACGGACGCGCCGCCGGCCTGCTCGGGGCGGCCGGGCCGGTGCCCGTGGCCGCTCATCGTCGGGTGGCTCCGGTCGTCCCGGCGTCCGTGCCGGCAGCGGCCGTGCCGGCGGTGTCCCTGTCGGCGGTGTCCCGCCCGGCGGTGTCCCTGTCGGCGGTGTCCCGCCCGGCGGTGGCCTGAGCGGGGGCGGCCGAACCGGTGGCCCGGCGCACGGCTCCCGGCGCCGTCCGGTCCTGGCGCCGACCGGCCTGCTCCGAGGAGGCGAGCTGCCAGGGGACGCTGGTGACCATCACGCCCGGCTGGAAGAGCAGCCTCCCCTTGAGCCGCAGTGCGCTCTGGTTGTGCAGGAGCTGTTCCCACCAGCGCCCGACCACATACTCGGGGATGAACACCGCGACCACGTCGCGCGGGCTCTCCCGTCGGATGCCGGCGACGTAGTCCAACACCGGCCGGGTGATCTCGCGGTAGGGCGAGGCGAGTTCGACCAGATCGATGCCGATCCCCCGTTCGTCCCAGGCCTGACGCAGCCGACCGGATTCGGCCGGATCGACGGCTACGGTAAGCCCGACCAGGGAGTGGGGACGGGTGGCCTTGGCATACGCCAGGGCCCGCAGTGTCGGTTCGTGGATCTTGCTGACGAGCACCACCGCATGCACCCTGGACGGCAACGTCGGCGGCCCGGGCTCGGCCGCCAGCTCGTGGGCCACCCGGTCGTAGTGCCGGCGGATCGCCCGCATCACCACGAAGATCACCGGCATGGCCACACAGACGAGCCACGCGCCACGCGCGAACTTCGTGGCCAGAACCACGACCAGCACGACAGAGGTCACGCAGGCGCCGACAAAGTTGATCGCCTGCGAACGCCGGATACGTCGGCGGGCGACCGGGTCGCCAGCCTCAGGATCATCGCTTCGTAGGAGGGTCTGCCAGTGCCGGACCATCCCGGTCTGGCTGCACACGAACGACACGAACACGCCGATGATGTACAGCTGGATGAGCCTGGTCACCTCGGCGTCGAACGCGACGATCAGGAGAATCGCGAGAGCGGCGAGGGTGATGATTCCGTTGCTGAAGGCCAGGCGATCGCCACGGGTGTGCAGCTGGCGCGGCAGATAACCGTCCCTGGCCAGGATCGACCCGAGGACCGGAAAGCCGTTGAAGGCGGTGTTCGCGGCCAGCACGAGGATCAGCGCCGTGACGACGGCGACATAGAGGAAGCCGAACGACCCGTCCCCGAAGACTGCGGCGGCCACCTGCGCGATGACCGTACGCTGTGTCCCGGTTGCGGTCCCGTTTGCACCGATGAGATCCGCCGGGTTCTCCGCGACGTGGACATGCGAGATCATCGCCAGGATGGTGACGCCACTGAACATCGTGACCGCGATCAGTCCCATCGCCAGCAGCGTCGTGGCTGCGTTGCGGCTCTTGGGTGGACGGAACGCCGGGACCCCGTTGCTGATCGCCTCCACACCGGTGAGTGCGGTACAGCCGGAGGAGAACGCCCGCAACGCCAGGAAGACGGTGGCAAGGCCGCCGAAGGCGGACTCGGCGTGCACCTGGTAATTCGCGCTCTCGGCCTGGGGCGTGTGCCCGAACGCGGTCTGCAGCAACCCGACCGCGACCATCACCATGACGCCGACGATGAAGCCGTACGTCGGGAGCGCGAACGCCGTGCCCGACTCGCGGACACCGCGCAGATTGATTATCGTCAAAATGACGATCAGCACCACGGAAATGAGCACCTTGTGGCCGGCCAGGCTGGTCATGGCCGACGCGAGGTTCGCCACCCCGGCGGCAACCGACACCGCGACCGTGAGGACGTAGTCGACGAGCAGCGCGCTCGCGGCCGTGAGGCCGACCCGCGGCCCCAGGTTCGTCATCGCGATCTCGTAAGCGCCGCCCCCGGTGGGGTAGGCGCGCACGTTCTGGCGGTAGGAGGCGACGACGGTCAGCAGCACCACGACGACCGTGGCCGCGACCCACGGCGCAAGGTGGTAGAAGGCCAGACCACCGAGCGACAGGACAAGCAGGATCTCCTCCGTGGCATACGCCACCGAGGAGAGCGGGTCGCTACCGAAAACAGGCAGGGCAATCCGCTTTGGCAGCAACGTCTCGCCGAGTTTGTCGCTCCCAAGGGGGCGACCGACGAAGCCGCGCTTGAGGCGGTCCGTGAGCCTCACGCGGCGATGCTACCGACAGATGTGACCGGCATCGCACCGCTGTGAGATGACCGATATCTCCGCTGCTGGGCACCGCCCACGCATCGACCGGGCCGACTCAGGAGGGCTACGCTCTGCCGCGTGCATGTGGTGATCCTCGGGTGCGGGCGAGTCGGTTCGGCGCTCGCACGCAGCGTCGACCGGTACGGCCACAGCGTTTCGATCATCGACCAGAACCCGGACGCCTTCACCCGGCTGCCCGCGGACTTCAGCGGCCGAATGATCACCGGAGTCGGTTTCGACCGGGACACCCTGATCGAAGCGGGCATCCGGGACGCGACGGCGTTCGCCGCGGTTTCCAGCGGCGACAATTCCAACATCATAGCCGCCAGAATCGCGCGGGAGATGTTCGGCGTGACCAGTGTCGTTGCCCGCATCTACGACCCCCGCCGGGCTGAAGTGTACGAACGGCTCGGTATCCCCACGGTCGCCACCGTACGTTGGACCCGCGACCAGATTCTGCGCCGTCTCGTCCCGGATGCCATAACGCCGGAGTGGACGGACACGTCCGGCATGATCCTGCTGACAGAGATGACACCCTCCGCATCATGGGTGGGACTACGCGTGTCCACACTTGAGGGCGCCGCACGCGCCCGGGTCGCCTGTGTCACCCGCTTCGGCGAGGGTCTGCTCCCCGATGCCCATACCCTCATCCAGGACGGCGACACGCTGCACCTGGCTTTTCCCAAGGCACGGGCGGCGCAGGTGGAGGCCGTGCTGAAGGCCGGTCCGAAGGAAGGTCTGCCCACATGAGGCCACGTCGGATCGCCGTTGCCGGTGCCGGCAAGGTCGGCCGTTCCATCGCCGCCGAACTGATCGACAACGGCTCCGAGGTGCTGTTGATCGAACGCGACCCGGGCAAGATACGGATGGACGCGCTGCCGCACGCCAACTGGCTGCTGGCCGACGCGTGCGAACTGGCATCCCTGGAGAGCGCCAACCTCCAAGAGTGCGCGGTGATGGTCGCCGCGACCGGGGACGACAAGGTCAACCTGGTCGTCTCGCTGCTGGCGAAGACCGAGTTCGGGGTGCCGCGGGTGGTGGCACGGGTCAACCATCCGAACAACGAATGGCTGTTCACCGAAGCGTGGGGGGTGGACGTGGCCGTGTCCACCCCGCGGATGCTGACCGCCCTGGTCGAGGAGGCGGTGAGCGTCGGCGACCTCGTCCGGCTGATGCGCTTCATGCAGGGCAACGCGTCGCTGGTGGAGTTGACCCTGGCCGAGGACTCCCCGGTGATCGGGACGCCCATCGCGCAGGTTGCGCTACCCGCTGACGCGGCGCTGGTGGCGATCCTGCGGGACGGGCGGGTCGTGCTCCCCTCCCCCGACGCCACCCTGGAAGAAGGCGACGAGGTGCTCGCCGTGGTGAGCGCCGGCGGGGATGTGGAGGAAGCCCTCAGCCTGGCTCTGGGCGGGACTCCAGCGGGCTCGCCGCCACCTCGGTGACCTTGGAGCGACCGGCGACAGGGGCGGCCATCCCGGCGGCACCGTCACGGGTGGCGGCACCGTCACGTCCGTCCGCGCCAGCCTGACGTGGCGCGAGCCGGCGCACGATGGCGAAGGTAGCCAGGATCGCCACGCCGAACAACGGCAGCCCCAGGGCGATGTTGGCAGCGGCCAGCCACCCTGTCTCGCCGGCCAGATAGAGCGCACCCTGGATGACGAACCGCAGAGCGAACACAATGATCCAGACCAGTGTCGCCCGGACGGCGGCCCGACGCAGGTCGCGGTGGTGACGCCAGTCGACGTAGCGGGCATCCATCGCGGCCATCACAAAACCTGCGAGCGGTCTGCGCACCACCAGTGACAGCAGGCCGACGCCGGCAAAGACGGCGTTCTTGATGATACTGGGCAGGAAGAAACCCTGGGCGCTGTGCGTCCGGGACGCGACGAACGCGGCGAAGGCCACCGCGAACAGCCCGGAGAACGCCTGGCGCGCCGGCTCGCGGCGGACGACCCGCAGCGCGACCAGAACGGTCGCCGTCGCCACGGCGAAGGCGATGCCCGCGGTCAGCCCCGCCTCGGCGTTGACCGCGACAAAAGCGACCGTGGGGATCGCACTGTCGATCATCCCGCGTGGACCGCCCATGGCGTCGGCCAGCGATGTCGGGGACGTCGGGGACTGCCGGTCGGCAGCCGGAGCGACCCGCGGGTCGCGGGTTCGGAGGTTCACGCGCTCGCAGACGACACGGGCAGCAACTCGTATCGCGGATTGAAGATGGTGGTGCGACTGTCCCGGTTCATGACCATCCCAGATGCCTTGACTGCACGTCCTGCCTGAATCCCCGGTATGTGCTTGCGGCCGAGAAACACCAGGGTGACGGTACCGCTGCCATCGTAGATGTCCGCCTCAAGGCTCGGCGCCCCGGCGTGGCTACGTACAGTAACTGAACGGATCGAGCCGACGACGCACACCTCCTGGCGCTCGTGGCAGTCACACATCGGGACAGCCCCGGCCGCCTGGACGGTCCGCTGCAGGTCTTCGGCCTCCAGCACCCGATCGTCCGCGTTCAGCCGGTGGACGACCCGCCCAAGCCAACCGCCTCGGTCTCCCACGGCTCCTCCGATTGAACTCGGGAACGTAACACCCAGGCAACGCTTCAACGCGCCACAGTGTGCCCGGTCGCAGGCCCGGCATCCATCCTTATGGGGTTTTCGCCGCCGTTCCCGCCACCGAACCCACCGCACCCGCACCGCACCGCACCCGCTGGAGACTCACTGTGTCGCCGGCAGGCATACAAAGCGCCGGGATCCAGCTCGACCGCCAGCCTCCGATTACGGCAGGCCTTGGCGGGTAGGCCGAAGGCGACCAATTTCGATCATCGATCCGTGGTAGCTCGACGGAATCGCGCACCTGCGCTGACCCGCTGATCGCAACGACCCGGGCACGCGGCCTCGGAGGGATCTGCATTGTCCGATCCGGCACGTCCGCGTATTGCGGAACTCGGATTGAGTCGTCCGGGGTCCATCGTCCTGATCGTCGACACGGGGGAACCCACGTCCGGCCCGAGCCCCTCGTTCCCGGCCGCTGGCCCGGCGGCTGCCGAGCTGGGCCGTGTCCTGGTGGAGCGGTGCGGACTGAACACGGACAGCCTGCGGATGCTGACCGAACCGGTCACCGCCACCGAGCTTGGTCTGGCCATCAGCGACGCCGCGGAGACCGCTACCGACCTACTGCTCGTCTACTATCTGGGACATCTCGTGCAGGGGCAGGCGGGGGATCTCCACCTTGCCACCGCGGCGACAGACCTGCGACCCGACCGGCTGGGTCTCACCGCGCTGCCGCTGACCTCGGCGCTCACCCGGCTACAGGCGGGCCGGGCCACCGAACGCGGCCTGATGATCGACGGCTGTCTGATCACCACCCGCTACGGGAGCAGCCAGACCGACGATGCCGTCTGCGCGGCAGCCCCCGTGCTCACCAAAGCGCAGCGAGGCGTCATCGAAGAGCAGGTCAGCGAGATCGATCTCACATTGTCGGCTGTTTGGACGGGATCTGGCGACGATGCTCCGACCGTAAGGCCGGACTATGACCGGGCCGAGGCCGAGGGGACCCCGCTGTCGCAGGAACTGTTGCGGCTGCTCCTCAACGGCGACCCCGACGGACCTCCGGAACTGACCGTCGACCGTCTCTACCACCAGGGTGCCCGCAACCTGGTGGCGCGCGGCTGCCCCCGTCCGCTGCGACGGGCCGGGCGCTGGGCGGACACGACGGTACTGGCCCACAATCCGGCACACACCCCGCCGATCCCCGACGTGGAAGCTCCTGACACACGTGTGCTGACCGCTCTTCCCACCCCGCTCGCCGAGGCCGGCAGGATTGCCCATGAGCCGGGCCAGCCGGGCCAGCCGGGCGTCCAGGAAGTCGACGGGCGCTCGGACGTGGCGTCGGAGGTCACCTGCCCCTACCCCGGGCTCGCATCCTTCGACCGCAGTTCGATGCAGTGGTTCTTCGGCCGGGAGCGGGCCACCGCCGACCTGCTGACCCGGCTGGACGCGCGGCTCACCGAAGCCGGTCCGCTGATGATCGTGGGGCCGTCCGGATCAGGCAAGTCATCCCTGCTGCGGGCCGGGATGCTGCCGGCGCTCACCAACGGCGCCCTGTCCGGCTCGCGGCGGTGGCAACAGATTGTGCTGACCCCGACCGACCATCCAGTGCGTGAACTGGCCGAGCAAATGGTTACTATTGGTAACATTCCCATACCGATCGGCGGCACCCTCGAATCCCTCGTTACCCAACGCGCCCCGTTCATCACATCACTGTCAGAGGTAAGCGGCCGGCGCGCTGGGCTGGAGGCGACCGCCGACGACCGCGTCGTACTCGTCATCGACCAGTTCGAGGAGACGTTCACGCTCTGCGCCGACGACGCCGAGCGCACGGCATTTGTTGGCGCGCTGTCCGCCGCAGCCCGGGGAACCGAGAACACCAGCCCGCCAGCCGTGGTCGTGCTGGGGTTGCGTGCCGACTTCTACGGCCGCTGTGCCGCCTTCCCCGAACTCATCGAAGCGTTGCAGCGCGGCCCGGTCGTGGTGGGTCCGATGAGTGCGGCCGAGGTACGGGACGCCATCGTGTGCCCGGCGGAGGCGGTCGGCCTGGCCGTCGAGCCCGGCCTCGTCGAGTTGATCATCCACGATCTCGGGGCCGGCGATGAGCGGGTCGTGACCGACCCCGGCTCGTTGCCGCTGCTCGCACACGCGCTGCTGGCCACCTGGCAGGAGCGCGACGGTGAGGTTCTCACTGTCGCGGGCTACCGGCGCAGCGGCGGACTACACGGAGCGATCGCCACGACCGCCGAGCACACCTATGCCCGCTTTGACGCGGCCGGCCAGGATGCGGCCCGCAGGCTGATGCTGCGGATGGTGCGCATCGGTGACCGCACGGACGACACCCGCCTGCGGGTCCGGCGCGACGTGCTCCTCGCCGAGGCCGGCGAGCCGGCAGCCGCCACAGCTGTCCTGGACGCGCTGATTGCCGCCCGGTTGGTGACTGTCGACGCCGGCGGCGTCCAGATCACCCACGAGGCCCTGCTGCGGTCGTGGCCACGGCTGCGGGAGTGGATCGACATCGACCGGGCCGGGGCGCTCACCCGACAGCAGATCGCCGACGCCACCGAAACCTGGGACACCAGCGGCCGGGACCCGTCCTACCTGTTCTCCGGCACCCGGCTGGCCGGCGCCCGCGAGTGGGCTGCGGCCAGCGATCGCCGGGGAGGGCTCAGCCCGCCGGCCCAGGACTTCGTCACTGCCGGCATCGCCCGCGAGCAGGCCGAAACCGCACATACCCAGCGCCGAACCCGACGGCTCAAGCAACTTGTCGCCGTCCTGACGGTGCTGGTGCTGCTCTCGACCGGCGCGACGGTGTTCGCGCTCCAGCAACGTTCCTCGGCCACCGCAGCCCGTGACCGGGCGCTTTCCCAGCGCATCGCAACGCAGGCGGACACGCTGCGCCCGTCCGACCCGGGCGTCGCGGCCCAGCTCGGCGTGGTTGCCTACCGACTGGCCCGGACACCGGAAGCACGCAGTGCCGTCCTCTCCTCGTTCAGCAGTGGCTACGGATTCGCCACCCGGCACCTGGCGGGACACACCCGGGCCGTCGGGGCCGTCGCCTACAGCCGGGACGGCCGGCTGGTGGCCACTGCGAGTGACGACTGGACGGTAAAGCTCTGGGACGCGACCAACCCCCGCCGACCCGATGCCGTCGGCACGTTGCGCGGCCACCAGCTCGCTGCCAAATCCGTGGCGTTCAGCCCCGACGGGCGAACCGTTGCGACCGGCAGCGACGACCGTACCGTCAAACTGTGGGACATCACCGACCCGGCCCGTCCCGCCGTGCGGACCACCCTGCCCACAGCCTCGGGCTCGGTGTTCGGACTCGCCTACAGCCCGGACAACCGACTGTTGGCCACCGGTGGGTACGGCGACACCGTCCGGTTGTGGGATGTCGGCAATCCGTCGGCGGTGGCTCTCGCGGGGACCGTGACCGGCCACCACGGCGCCATCCGGGCGGTCGCCTTCAGCCCCGACGGAAAGCTGCTCGCGACCGGAAGCGAGGACGGCACCGCCAAGCTGTGGGATGTCACCGACCCGAACAGCCCCGGGTACCTCAGCGACCTGGCCGGTGACACCGGCGGCAACGTCGCCGACCCCGACACCCGGGTCCGCGCGGTGGCGTTCAGCGGCGACGGTACGTCAATTGTCACTGGAAGTAATGACTCTGAGGCGCGGGTGTTCAGCATCACGGATCCGAAGAGCCCCAGCCAGGTTCAGGTGATCGACTCCGTGGTGCCCATCGTCTCCGTCGCGTTCAGCCCGGACAGCCGGATGGTGGCCATCGCAACGGGTGACGTGGTCGAGCTGCACAACGCCCACGACTACTCCGACATCGTGTCGTCCTTCGCGCACGGCGCGGCCGCCTGGGCGGTGGCATTCAGCCCGGACGGCCGGTCCCTGGCCACCGGCGCGGACGACGGCTCGGTGAAGCTGTGGGACACCCCCGGACCAGTGCTCTTCGGTCATCGACGGTTCCTGTGGAGTGTGGACGCGTCGCCGAAAGGTCACGTTATCGCGACCGGTGACTACGACAACACCGTCCGACTGTGGGACGTCAGCAATCAGTACAATCCTGTCAGTATCTCCGTGCTCACCGGTCACACCGGCGCCACCGGAGCGGTGAAGTTCCGACCCGACGGCCGCGTACTCGCGACCGGCAGCATCGACAAGACGATCAAACTCTGGGATGTCGCAGACCCACGGAATCCGGTGTCGCTGGCCACGGTGACCACGGACATCGACGCGGTCAACGATCTGTCCTTCAGCCCGGACGGCCAGACGATGGTGGTCGCGGGTGACAGCGGAGGCATCCAGCTCTGGAATGTGACCGACCCACGGCAGCCCCAGGTGCTGGCCGCCATGTCGGCGGCTCACCCCTCCGGCGCGTCCGCGGCCGTGTTCAGTCCGGACGGGACCACCGTCGCCACCGCGGGCAAGGACCGCACCGTGCGCCTCTGGGATGTCCGCAACCGCACCCAACCGGTCGAGATCGGACGCCTGACGCAGTTCGGCTCCGGTGTGTACGGTGTCGCCTTCTCCTCGGACGGACGAACGTTGGCCACCGGGGGCAGCGACCGGACCATCACCCTGTGGGATGTCTCGACTCCCGGCTCGCCACGCCTGCGCTCGACCCTCACCGGACACGGCGGCCGTGTGAACACCGTCGCGTTCAGCCCCGACAACCGCACGCTCGCCTCTGGCGCGGCGGATTCCACCGTCCGGCTCTGGGACATCCACGACACCGCTCGGCCCGCGCTCCTCGCCGACCTTCGGGGTTACTACAACGCCTTCTCCGAGGTGGCGTTCAGCCCGAACGGCGCCACCCTCTACGGCGCACCCTTCCAGGTCGTCGGCTTCACCTGGGACCTCGACCCCGACACGGTCATCCAGCGGGTCTGCGACCGGGTCGGCGATCCACTCACCCGTAGCGAGTGGGCGCAGTATGTGGGCGACCTGCCGTACAAACCGCCATGCCAATCATGATCAAAATCATCCGGACGGACGATCCCGCCCGGGCCGCACCGGACGTCACACGTGCTCATTGAACGGGACCGGGTCGAGGCAATTCTGCCCGGCTATCACATCGCGGAGGTCCTCGGTCACGGTGGGTCCGGCATCGTGCTGGCCGGCCGGCATCGCCGCCTGGATCGACCTGTTGCGATCAAGATAGTAGCCTCCCGGGGAGGCCGGATCGACGAGCACGGCCGATTCCTGTCCGAAGCCCGGGTACTGGCCTGCCTGGACCATCCACACCTGGTGCGGATCTACGACTACGTCGAGACCGAGGACCTGTGTCTCCTCGTGATGGAACTGCTTCCCGGTGGAAGTGTGCGCACCCGGGCGTCGGCCGGCCTGACCATCGACACGGTCTGCGCGATCGGCCTGGCCGCGGCGGGTGCGCTGGATTGCGCCCACGCCAGTCATATCCTGCATCGGGATATCAAACCGGACAACATGCTCTTCACGGCGGACGGACTTCTCAAGGTCACCGACTTCGGCATCGCAAAGATCGACGACAGCTCCAGCGCCATCGCCACTGCGCAGGTGGGCACCCCCGCGTACATGTCCCCCGAGCAGATCACCGGTCGCCGGCTCAGCGCTTCGTCCGACGTGTACTCCCTCGGAATCGTCCTCTACGAGCTGTTGACCGGGCGGCCGCCCTTCCCGCTGGACATGCCGCTGCTGGAGCTGCTGCGTCACCACGTCGAGGTGAACCCGCCACCACTGCACCATGCGCCACCCGTGCTCGCAGACCTACTCACCCGGTCGCTGCGCAAGGACCCGACGCAACGCCATCCCTCGGCCGCGACGTTCGCCCTGGACCTCGCCGCCGCGGCCGCGGGCATCCTGGGACCGGACTGGCTTGCCAGGTGCCCACTGCCGCTGCGGCTCGAGGACGAGGTTCGCGACGCCGCCCGCAGCCGGACCGATATCGACACCGGTCGTCGCGCCACGGACTCACCGTCAGCACCCCTGGCCGGGGCTGCTGCGCCGAGCGATCCGTCCGGCCCGCCGCTGCGCATCGCCGATTCGGCATCGGATGTTTCGGCACCCGATGGGAATGCCGCCCCGGCGGCTCCAGGCCGGACGCCGTCCCGCCGTAACACGCCACGTCCGTTGATGCGTCGTGCCGCCGCACGGTGGGCCGATCACCTCTGGTCACGAACACCCAGCGACAAACCACGCAACCGGTCGGATATGGACGACGCACGGATCGATTACCCCTTCGGGCTTGCCGTCGAGGACGATGGCACGATCTACGTCTCCAGCCCGTTCCTGAACCGGATCAGTCGCATCGACCCCGACGGAGGGATCAGCGCGGTCGCCGGTACCGGCAAAGCGGGCTTCGCCGGCAACGGCGGTCCGGCGCTCGACGCCGAGTTGGACAGCCCGCACGGCATTGCGGCCGGCCGCGACGGGTGCCTCTACATCGCCGACAGCTTCAACAACCGCATCCGTCGCATCGATCCGCAGGGGATGATCGAGGTTGTCGCCGGCGGCGGCGGGGAATCCGGCCCCGCCATCCCGCCGGCCGGCACCGCGGCGGCTCATCTGAGCCTCAAACGCCCCCATGGGGTGACACTCGACGCCACCGGTGCGCTCTACGTGGCCTGCACGGACAGCCACCAGATACTGCGGCTAACCCCAGACGGCGCTGTCCTGGTCCTGGCGGGCATCGGCACACCGGGGTTCTCCGGCGACGGCGGACCCGCGACGCTGGCACGTCTGAACCGGCCGTACGCGGTGGCCCTCAACAATCGGGGCGAAGCGTACATAGCCGACACCGGCAACAAGCGGGTCCGCCGGGTCACTCAGGATGGCCAGATCGTCACGATCGCCGGTGTCGTCTACGGCGGCCCGGTGAGCGACGGCACACCTGCGCTGATGGCCGCCATCGGCCCGCCGCACGGCATCGCGGCCGCCTCAACCGGAACTCTTTATATCGCAGATCCCGACAACCACCGTATCTGGGCGGTCACAGCGGACGGTGCCATTGCGACCGCCGCGGGGTCCGGACGGCCGGGATCGTCCGGCGACAACGACCTCGCATCACACGCCACCCTCGGCCGCCCCCAAGGAGTGGCAACAGGTGCCGATGGCAGCGTGTACATCGCAGACTCAGGTACGCACAGCGTGAGACGCGTCGACCCGCTGGGACGTATCACCACCGTCGCGCCCTGACCAGCCCGGCCAGCTAGCCGATTTCTGCGATCCGTACGCCCGGAGCCGGCATGTGCGTCGCAGTCTTGGCGACGCCGGGCCTGACATCGTGCGGGTCCACATCGCGTGGGTCCACATCGGGCGGGTCCGCGGGGTCGTGCGCCCCGTGCGGATCGGTGACCTCTTTCGGCAGCTTCAGCGGCAGCGGATCACGTAGAGGCATCGCCTGGTCACCACGGACCACGACGAGCTGGTGCAGCGATTGCGTCAGCAGCGGCGCGGCCTGGGGATCGAGCGCGCCGTTGCCGGTGAGCACGATCCGCAGGAACCAGCGCGGACCGTCGATCCCCATCATCGTGCCGGGCATGAACTCACCCGTTACGGCGGTAGGCAGCCGCAGTCGCAGTTCGCTGCCGTAGCGCCCGCTACCCTCCTGCGCCGCGCCCGGTCCCGCGCGAAGGGAGTCCGCGATCTCGGCACGCACCTCGTCCCACAGACCCGCACTTTTCGGCGCGGCGAAGACCGACAGCTCCATCGCGCTCTGGCCATCCGTGAGAGTCACCGTCAGCACCTGGCCGGATTCCTGATCGACCTGGAACTGCACCTGGACCCCGTCGATCACCGGGATATGCAGGGACCCCAGATCGAGCCGCCGGACGTGATCGTCCGGAACGTCCTCGGCGTCATAGGGGCCGTCCGGATCAGGTCCGGAGCCCTCGTCGACGACGTCGAGGATCTCATCCCGGCCGTCGGGTTCACGTGGACCGGAGCCGCCCCGACCATCACGCCTACGACCGCGCCGGAACACTTCGACCACTTCCTGTTGTCACAATAGGCTCCTCGCACATGATGGCCCGCAGCGGTGCCTGGTGTGGATGTGGGCATGCGGGTGGGTGTCGGATCGCCGGTCGAAGACTCATGACCGCCGGCGCGCCGGCCCCACGGTCAGGCGAAGCCGCCGGTCGACCCGAATCCACCGGTACCCCGCACCGTCTCAGGCAGCTCGGCGACCTCGCGGAACGCCGCACGCTCCACCCGTTGGACGACAAGCTGCGCGATTCGGTCACCGCGCCGCAGGTGGACCGGTTGGCGTAGATCGGTGTTGACGAGCAGAACATTGATCTCACCACGGTAACCGGCGTCGACCGTTCCCGGCGCATTGACGATGGACACGCCGTGGCGGGCGGCGAGGCCGCTGCGCGGGTGTACGAAAGCCGCATAGCCCTCGGGCAGCGCGACGGCGATCCCGGTCCCGACCATGGTGCGCTCGCCGGGGGCAAGGGTGACATCCCGGGCCGCCACGAGGTCCGCGCCGGCGTCACCGGCATGGGCGTAGGCGGGCAGTGGGAGGTCCGGGTCGAGCCGTTGTACCAGCACCCCCAACGGATGCGGTCCAGGGTCGGCCGGCTGCGCGGTACGGTCGTCCGTGGCGGTCATGAGTCTCCGATCGGTCCTTGCGGATGCGGGCCGAGGCCGGTAGCCGGCCAGATGCGGGCCGAGGCCGGTGAGCGGCCAGAATCAGCGGTGCCCGACAGAACATGCGCAAGACTAAGTGGTCACCGCCGGAAGTTGTTCGGGGGGTGCCGGATGCCGGATGCCGGGCGGATGCGGCGAATGATCAACAGCCGATGAACGCGAACAACCACGGGCACGGTGGATACTGACCCGCATGCGCTACGAGGAACGGCTGGCGGTACCTCGGCTCTGGCACCTCTGGGCCGCCCTCTGCGCGGGAGTCTTCGGCAGCTACTTCACCGTCTACACAGACGGCACCTGGACGCGGGCCGTGGTCTACGGGGCCATGTTCACCACGATGGAGGCGGCGCTGTGGCAGCTCGGACGTCCCCGACTGGCCATGACCGACGAGGCGATGCGCGCGGCCGGCGAGATGGTCGACCGAGCTGACATCCGCGACGCCGTCGCCTGCACCGATGTCCGCACCGTACTCGTCCCGGGCGTGTATGCCCTGACCAGACCGTGGATACGCACCGGTGTTCGAGTCACCACCGCCAACGGTGTGTGGGTGCTGTCCAGCAGGCATCCCGGCACGCTACTGACGGCGATCGGCGCGCCGGTCCCGCGCTGATGCCATGCAACGCCTGTGACGGCCACCGGCCGGTAGAACGGTCGGGTTGACGGTCGGGTTATCAGCCCGCCGGCGGCCCGGAAACCCGAGATGATGGGGGTGCGACAGTGCCACAACCGGTATCGAAGATCGGCTGGAAGATCGTGGGAGGCGCGGCCGGAGCGGCAGCCGGAGCCGCTGCGAGCAAGGCCGTCACCGTGGCGTACAAAAAGATCCGCAAAGCCGACCCACCGACCAGCCCGGCGCATCCCGACACAACCTGGGCCGACGCGATCAGCTGGGCGGTCGCGTCCGGGGTGGCGATCGGCATCGGACGCCTCACCGCGGAACGGGTGGCGGCCCGTTGGTGGGTGAAGACGACCGGGTCGCTGCCACCCGGCATGCACGATGACGACTGAGTCCGTGCCGGCCACACCCGTGCCGGCCACACCCGTGCCGGCCACACCCGGGCCGGCCACAGCGGTGGCGCCGATGACCTTCGACTCGGTCAACCCGGCGACCGGTACGACGATCGCGACGTTCCCGGTGCACGGCGCCCAGGAGGTGCGCGCCGCGGTCGAACGCGCGCGCAGCGCCACCAGATGGTGGTCCGAACTCGGCGTCAACGGCCGCCGGACGCGCCTGCTGGCCTGGAAGAAGGCACTGTACGACGCCCTCTACGAGCTCGCCGACCTCGTCCACCGGGAGAACGGCAAGACCATCCATGAGGCTGCCCTGGAGATCGGTGCCCACCTCGACGTTCTCGGCTGGGCCGCCACCAACGCCGGGCGGGTCCTGGGTACGCACCGGGTGCGACGCGGTCTGATCACCGCGAACCAGGCCGCGTCCGTGACCTACCAGCCCTACGGGGTGGTAGGCGTCATCGGGACCTGGAACTGGCCCGTCTACACCCCGGGCGGCGCCGTCGTGTCGGCACTGGCCGCCGGCAACTGTGTCGTGTACAAACCCAGCGAGCACACGCCCGCGGTCGGGCGGTTCATGGTGGAGGCATTCACCGACGTGGTCGGCGGACGGCCGGTGCTCTCCATGGTCACCGGCCTTGCCGCCACCGGCGCCGCACTGTGCTCGGCCGGCGTGGACAAGCTCTCGTTCGTCGGCGCCCCGGCCACCGGCAGGGCGGTGATGGCCCAGTGCGCGACGACGCTCACCCCGGTCGTCCTGGAACTGGGCGGTAAGGACGCGATGATCATTGCGGATGACGCTGATCTCGACGCGGCCGTTGACGGCGCGCTGTGGCTCGGGATCGGCAACTCCGGCCAGACCTGCATCGCCACTGAACGGATCTTCGTGACCGAGGGTGTCTACGATGCCTTCCTCGACAAGCTGGCCACTCAGGCACGAAAGATCACAGCGGGCGCCGGGGAACCATCCGGATACGGCCCGATGGTTCTCCACGGCCAAATCGAGCTCGTGCGTCGCCACCTCCACGACGCGCTGGACCGAGGTGGGCGGGCGGTGGTCGGTGGGCCTGAGTCGCTGCGCCCGCCGTTCATCGATCCGATCGTGCTCGTCGACGTGCCGGACGACGCCCTGGCGATGACCGAGGAGACGTTCGGGCCGACCCTGGTGGTGACCCGGGTGCATGACATCGACGAGGCCGTGGCCAAGGCCAACAGCGGCGTCTTCGGGCTCGGCGCCTCGGTGTTCTCCCGCCGGCACGGACGGGAGATCGCAGACCGACTGCGGGTGGGTATGGTCTCGGTCAACAATGTCATGATCTTCACTGCGGTCGGCGGGCTGCCGTTCGGCGGCGTCGGGCACTCCGGGTTCGGACGGGTACAGGGCGCGGATGGGCTGCGGGAGTTCGCCTGGCCGAAGGCGATGACCGTGCAGCAGCTGACCGCGCCGGTCAACCCGATCTCCTTCTTCCGGAAACCGTCCGCCATGACGCGGTACCGGGCGCTCACCCGCATGCTCCACGGACGCTGAACCTGCTCCACGGCAGCTGAAGCCTGCTCCGGGGCTGAACCTGCTCCGGCGCTGGCCGCAACCGCGACCGGTGACCGGGATGACCTGCGCACCGCTGCGGTGACGCGGGCACCGGCCAAGCCCTTGCGGCAGGATGAAGCGGGGCCACTGCGCCCCGGAGACCTCGGCCTCCGACGGCGCGAAAAACCATGATCGCGCTGCCTTTGGCCCGTTAGCCCGCAGTGATACGCCCGACAGTGGCGTGCCCGAAGGGAGATGTCGGTGGCTGTCTACGCGCTCGGTGACCGGGTGCCCGAGATCGATCCGTCCGCCTATGTACACCCGGCGGCAACCGTGATCGGCAAGGTGACCATCGGCCCCGAGTCGACCATCTGGCCGGGCGCGGTGCTGCGCGCCGACTACGGCGAGATCCACATCGGTGCCAGAACCTCGGTGCAGGACGGCACCGTCGTACACGCGACCGCCGAGTTCCCCACGGTCATCGGTGACGACTGTGTCATCGGGCACATCGCGCACCTGGAAGGCTGCACCGTCGAGAACGGGTCGCTGGTCGGCTCGGGGGCGGTCGTCCTGCACCGGGCCGTGGTCGGCGCCGGCGCACTGGTCGGCGCGCAGGCGCTGGTCGGTAACAACGTGGCGGTACCACCGCGGGCACTGGCGATCGGCGTGCCCGCGAAGATCCGTCCGGACGCGGTGGCGGAAAACGCCTTCGCGTCCGGGGCGGCCCAGTATGCCGCGAACGGCAAGCGATACCGCGAAGAACTCCGCCGCATCGACCAATATCCATCAGACACGCCCTAGGGCCAAAGGCGATGCGGTCAGTCGCGGTCGGCGGGCGGGTCCGCGGCGAGCAGATCGTGCAACTGGTCGAACAACTGTGGGGGCGCGGCGATGGTGAGATCGTTCGACACCGGCCGACCGTGCAGACCGCCGACGCGCAGACCAGCCTCGGTGGCGACCAGCGCCCCGGCGGCATGGTCCCAGGGATGCAGGCCACGCTCGTAATAAGCGTCCACGAGTCCGGCCGCGGCCGCGCCGAGGTCCAGCGCGGCCGCGCCCATCCGCCGGATGTCGCGCACCCGCGGCAGGACGCGGGTCAGCACCGCCACCTGGCCGGTTCGCCGCTCGACCGTGTAGCCGAACCCGGTCGCCACCAGCGCGTGGGCTAGGTCTCCCACGGTCGAACCGCTCAGCGTCACCCCGTTTCGGGCCGACCCTTCACCGAGCGCCGCGGTGTAGGTGACGCCCATGGCCGGGGCGTGCACGACCCCCGCCAGCACCGTCCCGTTGATCTCGGCTGCGATCGACACCGCCCAGTTCGGCAGGTTGTAGAGGTAGTTCACCGTGCCGTCCAGCGGGTCGACGATCCAGCGCACACCGCTGGTGCCGGGGTCGTCGGCTCCCTCCTCACCGAGCAGGCCGTCCGCGGGCCGTGCCTCGCGCAGCCTGCGTCCGACCAGCTCCTCCGACGCCCGGTCGAGCGCGGTCACGACGTCCGTGGGAGACGACTTGGTCGACTCGGCTGCCACCGCCCCGGCTCGTCCCCGCAGCAGGAGGTCGCCGGCCTCCTGGGCGACTGAGAGCGCAAGCTCCAGCAGCTCCTGGGGCCGCGGGCGCTCGGGCGCACCGCTGTCGGGCGCACCGCTGTCGGGCGCACTGCTGTCGGGCGCACTGCTGTCGGGCATCGACGCGGAGGTCCCGGTCGGAGATGTCGGATCGACGGCATACCGCGTGGTGTCAGGCACAGGCTTCATCCTGCCAACCCGCCGTGCCGGGTGGGCGAGGGGAAGCGGTGGACGCGGGCACTGCCGGCCCCGCTGTACCCGGCCCGTAGGATCGTTACCTGTGGTGACAGAAGAAGGCAGGAACCAACAGAACCCGGATCAGCCGGAACGGTCCGTTCCCGATCGGCCGACTCTCGACGGGATCGAGCAACGCTGGTCAGCCGCGTGGCAGGAGCAGGCGACCTACCGGTTCGACCGGACCGCTGACCGGGCGCGGGTCTACGCGATCGACACTCCGCCGCCGACCGTCTCCGGTTCGCTGCACGTAGGCCACGTCTTCTCCTACACGCACACCGACATCATCGCTCGCTACCAGCGGATGCGGGGCCGCGAGGTCTTCTACCCGATGGGGTTCGACGACAACGGCCTGCCGACCGAGCGTCGGGTGCAGAACCACTTCGGCATCCGCTGCGACCCGTCGCTGCCCTACGACCCGGACTACACCCCGCCGGACAAGCCCGGCAAGGAGCAGGTTCCGGTCAGCCGCCGCAACTTCGTGGAGCTGTGTGAGCGGCTGACGATCGAAGACGAAAAGGTCTACGAAGAGCTGTGGCGGCGGCTCGGCCTGTCGGTGGACTGGTCGATGACCTACGCGACGATCGACGCCCGGTCCCGGGCCGTCGCCCAACGGGCCTTCCTGCGCAACCTCGCCCGCGGTGAGGCATATCTCGCGCAGGCGCCGACCCTGTGGGACGTGACATTCCGCACGGCGGTCGCCCAGGCCGAGCTGGAGGATCGTGACCGCCCGGGCGCCTACCACACGCTCGCCTTTGCCCGCACGGACAGCGAGGGGCCGGCGACCGGCAACGGGGATGTGGTCATCGAGACCACGCGGCCGGAGCTGTTGGCCGCCTGTGTCGCCCTGGTTGCGCATCCCGACGACGAGCGGTACCAGTCCCTGTTCGGCTCGTCGGTGCGCACTCCCCTGTTCGACGTCGAGGTTCCGGTGCTCTCGCATCGGCTCGCCGACCCCGAGAAGGGGTCCGGCATCGCGATGATCTGTACCTTCGGTGACCTGACGGACGTGACCTGGTGGCGCGAGCTACAGCTGCCTGCCCGAGCGGTGATCGGCCGGGACGGCAGGCTGCTCGCCGATCCACCCGACGCGATCGTGTCGGAGGCCGGCCGGGCCTGCTACGCCGAGTTGGCCGGCCGCACCGTGCACAGCGCCCGCGAGCAGATCGTCACGCTGCTCCGCGCCGGCGGAGCGCTGCTGGGTGAGCCGCGCCCGATCAACCATCCGGTGAAGTTCTACGAAAAGGGCGACCGGCCGCTGGAAATCGTCACGACCCGTCAGTGGTACATCCGCAACGGTGGACGGGACGAGACTCTGCGGACGGCGCTACGTGCCCGCGGCGGCGAACTGCACTGGCATCCCCCGCATATGCGGGTCCGCTACGAGAACTGGGTGGACGGGCTGACCGGCGACTGGCTGATCAGCCGGCAGCGTTTCTTCGGAGTGCCGTTCCCGGTGTGGTATCCGCTGGACTCCGACGGCCTGCCCCGGCACGACCAGCCGATCGTGCCCGACGAGACCATGCTTCCGATCGATCCCTCCAGCGACACACCACCTGGATTCACCGACGACCAACGTGGTGTGCCCGGTGGTTTCGCCGCCGACCCGGACGTGATGGACACCTGGGCCACATCGTCACTCACCCCGCAGATCGCCGCCGGCTGGGGCAGCGACGACGACCTGTTCGCGCGGGTGTTCCCGATGGATCTGCGCCCACAGGCGCATGAGATCATCCGTACCTGGCTGTTTTCGACAGTGCTGCGCAGCCACACGGAATTCGGAACGCTGCCCTGGACGAACGCGGCCATCTCCGGCTGGATTCTCGACCCGGACCGAAAGAAGATGTCAAAGTCCAAGGGCAATGTGGTCACGCCCCTGGACCTGCTTGAACAGCACGGTTCGGACGCGGTGCGATACTGGGCGGCATCCGGTCGGCCTGGCACCGACACCGCATTCGATGTCGGACAGATGAAAATCGGTCGCCGGCTCGCCATCAAACTGCTCAACGCAAGCCGGTTCACCCTGGGGCTCGGCGTGGTCGAGGATCCGGGTGCAGTCAGCGAATCACTCGACCGGGCACTGCTGGCGGCGCTCGCGGATGTCGTCGACGCGGCATCCACCGCATTGGACGGTTACGACTACACCCGTGCCCTGGAACTGACCGAATCGTTCTTCTGGCGGTTCTGTGACGACTACGTCGAGCTTGTCAAGGGACGCGCGTACGGGTCGTTCGGTGCGCAGGGTTCGGCATCCGCCCGCGCTGCGCTCGCCATCGCGCTGTCCACGATTCTCTCACTGTTCGCGCCGTTTCTCCCGTTCGTCACCGAAGAGGTCTGGTCGTGGTGGAAGCCTGGTTCGATGCACCGCGCCCGCTGGCCGGAAGCTGGTGAGCTGCGCAAGTTCGCCGACACCGGCGACCCGCGCCAGCTCGAAGCGGTTAGTACCGCGCTCACGGCCATCCGGCGGTCGAAATCGGCGGCCAAGGTCTCGATGAAGGCCGAGGTGGCCTCCGCCCAGGTCAGCGGTGACGCCGATCTACTGGCCCTGGTGGCGGCGGCCGCGGCCGATCTGCGCAGCGCCGGGAGCATCACGGACCTGAGCTTCGTTGAAGGTGCGGGTGACCTGGCCATCGACGTGGTCCTGGCCTGACCGGCCCCGGAAAGGCTGACGGCTGGAAAGGGAACCTGGTAGGCCGACGGGCGTGCGATCGTCGTTTTTTTTCGCGCTCGGAGACCCCGAGGAAATCTAGCCTGCGAGGCGGACGCCGGTCACGGTGAAGCGTTCGACGTCATACAGGTGGCCACCGGTGGAGGCGACCACGACGAGGCTCTGGCCGGGCGGTGCAGTGGTGCTCACCGTAGTCGTCCACACCGAGTTGTCCCCGCCCGCGGGCTGGCAGCAGAACTCCCCGACGACCTGGCCGACGTCGGTTCCAGACGTCGACCTGACCCAGACGTGGATGCTCTCGTCCACACCGCTGATCCGCCCGCCGACCGTCAACGGCACCGTCACCGTTGACCCGTAGGCAGGCTGGGTGAGCGAGATGGTCGAGTCATCGGTACCGACGACCTCCCAGGGAGCGTCGGTACCGGATCCGAACCGGACGAGGTGGATGACAGCTGCAACGCCCGTACGGCCGCCTTCGGTGGCGTATCCGACCTGGACGCGAGCGTCGTCGCCGGTGATGGTGCTGGCCAGAACCCGGTCGACGCCGGCGAAGCCGAGAAAATAACGCGTGAAGGAGAGCGCGGTACCCGCCGGGTCGAGGTGCCACGGCTGGTGCCCACCCGAACGCTCGGACGCCTGCCACGCTTGTGCCTGCGCGGCGCTGGCAAAGGGCCACAACGGCTGATACGGGAATGCCTGCGCGCCCACGTCCGCACCGGGCGTTGTGGGCCTGGTGGACTGGCCTACCTGCGGCTCAACGGTGGTGGCCTGCCCGACAGGTGCCCCGGATGACGACCGCCCGGCCGCTGAGGGTGAGGTGCTCCCATTCGAGCATCCGGCCAGGACCACCATGGTGGCAAGAAGAGCTCCCAGCCGGATGGGAACGACAGCCGCGGTGGGACGCCTCCGGCGGTTGGCCGTCGAGTCGCTCCGAGATACCATGATCTTCATGGCCCCTCCGATAAGGGCTGTGACAGACCGACGCTCCTAAAACGAGGGTAACTCCCACAACACTGGGACACGAGTAACTCCGCCCAAGGCGGCCTCGTGCCCAGCGGGGTGTCCAGATCATCTCCGCTACCCGGCACGCTGCCGCAGCTGTCCCTCCGCCCAGCCACCGCGCACCCCGGCCGGCGACGCCTCATCAAACAGCGTGTGCAAAAACGATCATATTGTCGACATAGTGGTGGGTTTTTCTGTCAAAATCGCCCCCACAGGTAATCAGCCGCAGTTCCGGCCGGTCGACCTTGCCGTAGACCTCCGCCACCGGAAACGTTGCCTTCGAGACCTCCTGAATGCGGTCCACCGCAAAGTGCGCAACCGTACCGTCGGCCAGACTCACGTCGATCATATCGGATTTCTTGATCTTATCAAGCTGGTAGAAGACAGCCGGACCGGTCGTCGAGTCGTAGTGTCCGACAAGTACAGCCGCGCCAACCTCACCAGGACGCGGACCATACTCGTACCAACCGATGTCACCCCATGCCGTCGGCACCTGGAGCGTTCCGTCCGGCTCGAGGCCGACCGACCCGACGGCCGCAGCGGTAGCCAGTACAGGAATACGCAGGAAGGTCGGCCGATTGTCGGACGTACGTGCCGGCTCGGGCACTGTCACCTGCGTACCCGCGGATGGCTTTTCCGTGGCAACGCCTCCTGTCGGGACAGTCTCCGCAGAGATTCCGGCGGCCTTCCAGAATTCGGACGAAACGATCCTCTGGCCACTCACCCCGATCAGGAGAAGTCCGAGCAGAACCAGCCACCGTGCCGACAAGATGACTTTCGGCTTCCTCCCGGCAATATCGCGTCCCATGCCCTTCCCCCAGACATCAAATGGCTACTGTGTTGCCCGCGGTAACCGTACCGCTACCGCACGAGAGAAGAGGAAGGTCATGACGCACAGAATGGGCCGGGGTGTGGTGATGCTGGCTATTTCAGCAGCCACCGCGTTCTTTGTTGGATTTACCCCTGCATCTGCATTTGCGGGCGACGACTCGTGGGACTCGCACCAGAGCTGGACGACCGAGCAGCCTGACTCGCCCACGGCCGGCCCCACCGGCCGTGGCGGCCCAACCGCGACCGCCGGCCCCGGCGGCCTTGGCGGCGTTGGCGGACCAACCGCGACCGCCGGCCCCGGCGGCCTTGGCGGCGTTGGCGGACCAACCGCGACCGCCGGCC
>NZ_CAUVXL010000115.1:0-17419 GCF_963555915.1 Protofrankia sp. Cas4 | reverse complement strand
GACCAACCGCGACCGCCGGCCCCGGCGGCCTTGGCGGCGTTGGCGGACCAACCGCGACCGCCGGCCCCGGCGGCCTTGGCGGCGTTGGCGGCGTTGGCGGCCCCGGCGGACCCACCTCAGCCCCAACGAGGGCTGCCGGCGCCACGCCGTCCTACGGCGGCCAAGGCGACAAGTGGGAAGGCAAAACGGACGACAAGTCCTGGGCAGACAGCAAGAAGAGCGACAAGCCCGGAACGGACAGCAAGAAGAACGACACGTCCGGAACGGACAGCAAGAAGAATGACACCTCCTTCAGTGCTCCGTCAGGTGGTGTGAACGCCGGTGGCGGTGGCACCGCGCCGTCCTTCCCGATCACCCCGGTCGCCGGTGTCGGACTCGGTGCCGCGATGCTCGGCGCGGGCCTCACCGCTCGCCGCAGGAGCCGCGCGACACAGTGATCAACGGGTCTGGATGCGCCCAGCCCTCACCGGGCGGATCCAGACCCCAGACAGGCCGCAGAGCGCACGATCACAGCTCTCGTCGTGTGCCCGGCGGCCCCAGGAGACACCGGTTCGGGTGGACGCCGCCGCCGAAATTCCCCGCGTCCACCCGAACCACCGACCGACCGGACACCAGGTACGATTCTGGGCTCACGCTCAGGTTCGTCGACGCTTCGGGCGACGCGATGAGCGCTGTCACCGGGTCGCCCGAAGCCCAGCCCGCTTCAGCGATGGGGTAACGTAGGCCCCGCACGGGACGTGGCGCAGCTTGGTAGCGCACCAGACTGGGGGTCTGGGGGTCGCAGGTTCAAATCCTGTCGTCCCGACCAACACGACAAGGGCTGTCGACGGGGTGAAGACCCTGGTCAGCAGCCCTTTTTGGCGCCATCGACACGGTGCGCCAGCGTCAGTCGGAGACTCCAGCCCCCTGCATCTGGGGACCTGCCCCCGGTCAGATGCCGATTCAGCGACTCCCCCGCCGCGATGTAGTTGCGCATGCAATAGTTGTCGGCCGCCCACGGGATGTCGTTTTGTGGAGACCGCCTGTTGGTGCAAGGTTCCCGGCCGACTGCTGCCGCCGATGCCCGCACGCCGCCACCATTTCCCAGGTGACCAATTTCACGAACCCGCAGGACGAGAACCCACTCCCGACAGCACCGGGCGATGACGCGGACGCAGGGAGAGCCGCCCTCAGCCGGCGAGGATGGCTGGGAGCGGTCGGCGCCGGACTAACCGTTGCCGGGGCGGACCCGTTCCTCGGCACCGTAGCCCCCGCCGCCGCCGCCGCCGCGACGACCGGCATGTCGCCAACACTCTGGGTACAGCCGGGCACCCTGGGCATGCCACCCGTGACGGGTCTGCACCTCCAGTTCGGCGCGGACGCATCCCGGGAAATGGTGGTGTCGTGGCAGACGCTGGTGCCGGTGCAAAGGCCACGGGTGCTGCTCGGCACACTGAACGACGGCATCGGGGCGAAGGTGGCTGCGGTCACCGACACCTACACCGACGCGCAGTCCGGGCAGAGCGTCTATGTTCACAGTGCCCGATTCCAGCAGCTGCATCCGGACAGCGAATACGTGTACGCGGCGGTCCATGACGGGACGACGCCGGAGCCGGGGTCGTTTCGCACCGGACCACGCGGCCGGGCGCCGTTCACGTTCACAAGTTTCGGTGACCAGGGCACGCCCACCCTCGGGAAGCTGAACGGTCCACGGCCGGCGAAGATAACCGGACCCCTGCAGTATCTCAACGACAACCTCGGCTCGCCGTACGCCAATGACGTGACGACCGCCGTGGAGCGCGTCGCGCCGCTGTTCCATCTGGTCAACGGCGACCTGTGTTATGCGAACCTGTCGACCGACCGCCTCCGCACCTGGTCGGACTGGTTCGACATGACCACCCGGTCGGCCAGGTTCCGCCCGTGGATGCCGGCTGCCGGCAACCACGAGAACGAACGCGGCAACGGCCCGATCGGGTTCGGCGCCTACCAGACCTACTTCACCGTTCCCGGCAACGGGGGCGACCCGGAGACCAACGGCCTGTGGTACGCCTTCACCGTCGGTTCGGTCCGGGTGGTGAGCCTGAACAACGACGACGTCTGCTACCAGGACGGCGGCAACAGCTATGTGCACGGCTACTCGGGCGGGGCACAGCGGCGGTGGCTCGAGGCGGAACTCGCGGCGAGCCGGAACAACCGGAACAACCGGAACATCGACTGGATCGTGGTCGTGATGCACCAGGTCGTGGTGTCCACCGCGGACCACCCCGGCAATGGCGCGGACCTGGGCATCCGGCAGGAATGGGTGCCGTTGTTCGACCAGTACGGCGTTGACCTGGTCTTGTGTGGCCACGAACACCACTACGAGCGATCCCACCCGATCCGCGGCCAGCAGCCCACCGACACCCTCACCCCGATCCCGGTCGCGACCCGGACCGATGTGGTGGACACCGGCGCTGGAACCGTCCACATGGTCATCGGCGGCGGCGGCACCTCGATACCCTCGATCGACGTGTTGTACGACACTCCGGCATGCAACGTCATCACCGGCGTGGGAGCTACCGGTGCCAACGGCAAACGTACACCGATCTACGTGTCAGAGGCCGCGCCGTGGTCGGCGGTGCGGGACCGGGTCAACCCGTACGGCTTCGTTGCCTTCACCGTCGACCCGGGGAACAAGCGGGGCGGTCTGACGTCGATGGCTGTCACCTACTACGCCGTCACCGGCCTCTACGGTCAGGTCCAGCCCGTCGACACCTTCACCCTGCAGCGACGGCGCAGCGACGGCCTGGGCCCCACGCGATAAACCGGCGCCCCTCTCGGTCGCCACGCCGCGGGCCACCGCGTCGTTCAGGCGCTCGATCAGCGTCGCCAACTGTCGGAGATCTTCAGTCGACCAGTCGGCGACGGTCGTCATCAGGAACTCCCAGCGTTGCTCGGCAGCCTCGGCCAGGCGTTGACGCCCGGCCGAGGTCAGGTCCGCCCGCCGGACCCTACGATCAACAGCGTCGCTGGTCCGCACGACCAGACCCCCGGCGACGAGCTGATCGACCACACGGGCCGCCCGCGCGCGATCAGCCAGGAGCAGCTCCGCGATGTCGGACAGGGTCGGGGGTGGCGGCGAATTCGTCTCGATGAAACGCAGGACCCGGTAGTGCGTCGGCGGCACCAGCTCGGGTAGGGACGCCAGCAGGCGCGCCCGCGGCATCAATCCGTAATACCCCAGCCGGTGGTGCCGCATCATCTGCATGGCCATCTCCACACGGCGCGTGAGGTGTGCTCGCTCGCTCACAACGGCCTCCGGGTCCCGGGGGGCAGGCCAGGGTCGGTTGATGGCCCCCAGGCCGGCACCGGTGAGATCGGCGCCGGACGGACCGCCGGCCATGGTATTGCCCCGGACAGCGGACAGCGGGTGATGGGACAGCGGGGCGATGGGGCGATGTCTGGGCTGCGAAACGCAGGTGACCGCCCGTCACTGACGTTTCTCGCCCCGTTCGCGAACCCGGATGGAAATCTCGATCGGTGTTCCGGCAAAGCCGAAGTCCTCGCGCAGCCTCCGCTCCAGGAAGCGACGGTAGGCCGGCTCCAGGAACCCCGTCGAGAAGATGACGAACCGGGGTGGCCGCACACCGGCCTGCGTCGCGAACAGTACCCGGGGCAGCCGCCCGCCACGGGACGGCGGCGGGGTGGCCGCCACGACCTCGCCGAGCCAGGTGTTGAGCCGGCCGGTGGAGATCCGCATCCCCCACGAATCCAGCGATGATCGCAGGGCTGGTGCGAGCCGATCGACCGCGCGGCCGGTCATTGCCGACACGTTCACCCTCGGCGCCCAGGCGACCCGGCCGAGATCTCGGGTGATCTCGCGTTCCAGAGTAAGACGGCGGTCTTCGTCGAGCAGGTCCCACTTGTTGAACGCCAGTACCAGAGCCCGCCCGGCCTCGACCACCATGGTGATCACCCGTTGGTCCTGTTCGGTGAGTGGCTCGCCGGCGTCGAGCAGGACGATCGCGACCTCGGCGGCCTCCAGCGCGGCCGCGGTACGTAGCGAGGAGTAGTACTCCGCTCCGGCGGCCTCCCGGACCCGACGCCGCAGGCCGGCGGTGTCCACGAACTTCCACACCTCGCCCCCGACGGTCACCAGCTCGTCGACCGGGTCACGGGTGGTACCGGCGACCTCGTCCACGAGCGAACGCTCCGTCCCGGCGAGCCGGTTGAGCAGGCTGGACTTCCCCACGTTCGGCCGGCCCAACAGGGCTACCCGCCGCGGACCGTCCACCTCCTCGAAACGCTCGCGCGGCGCTTCCGGGAGGGCCGCGAGCACCGCGTCGAGCAGGTCTCCGCTGCCACGGCCGTGCAGCGAGGAGACCGGATGCGGCTCACCGAGCCCGAGGCTCCACAACGCGGCTGCGTCCGCCTCCGTCCGAGCGTCATCGACCTTGTTCGCGGCGAGAACGACGGGCAGCCCCGACCGCTGCAGTACGCGCGCGACGGCTTCATCCGCGTCGGTCGCACCGACCGTGGTGTCGACCACGAACAGCACCGCGTCGGCCGTGTCCAGCGCCGCACGTGCCTGCTCGGCGACCCGGGCGGCGAGCCCACGCGCGTCAGGCTCCCAGCCGCCGGTGTCGACGACGACGAAACGCCGCCCGTTCCAGGTTGCGTCGTATGCGACCCGGTCGCGGGTCACGCCCGGGACGTCCTCGACCACCGCGGCCCGACGGCCCAGGATCCGGTTCACCAACGTCGACTTGCCGACGTTGGGGCGTCCGACAATCGCCAGCACCGGCTGCCTCTCGGTGGCGCCGGGCGGGTACCCGGCCTCGTCCTGCGGTGCCTGCGAAGCCACACCCACAACGTCCTCGTCTCTGTTCGTCATTTCCGTTCATTGCCGTTTATAGACGTTCATTGATGTTCATTGCTGTTCCTTGATGTTCCTTGCTGTTCACAGTCGCGTCTGCTCATGATCGTGTCGACCGCGTCACGATCCGGGAGGCAGGCGGGCCGCCACCAGGTGGTCGGCGATCCGTAACCGGATGTCCTCCGCCACCGCTGCCAACGCCCGACGCGACCGCGGGTTCGCCGGGACCTCCACGTCGAACGGACGCCCGAACACGACCCGCGCCGGCACGGAACGCCTCGGCCAGCGAGCGCCCCTGGGCAGGGCCAAGCCGGTGTCGATACACGCGACCGGTAACACCGGGCACCGTCCGTGGACAGCGAGATAGGCGATACCATGCTGTACCGTCTGCACCTCGCCGGATCCCCGGGTACCTTCGGGAAACACCCCGATGGTTCCGCCGCGCCCCAACTCGTCGAGTGCAGTGTGTAACGCGGCCCGATCGGGCCGGCCACGGTCGACCGGGATCTGGCCGGCAATGCGCAGCAACGGCCCGAGGAAACCTCGGTACATTTCGGACTTCACCAGGCAGCGGACTGTGCGCGGTGACTCGATCACGACCAAGGGGCCGTCCAAGAGGCTGCTGTGGTTTCCCGCGAAGATCAGCGGACCGGTCGCCGGCACGTATTCAAGCCCCTGGAGGGTCACCTGCATGATGGCCCGGTTCACGACGAGACGCAACGGTGGCTTGAGCACCCTGTGCACAACGTCGCGGTAGGGCCGGGACGCCGCCCCACGCGGCGGCACGGGCACCGGCGGCTGCCCGGCGCCGGCTTCCGTGGCGTCGGGGCTTCCGGTGGTCATGGCGCGTCGGCCGTTACCCGTTCGCAGTGCAGCAGGACCTCGTCCACAACAGCCTCGACGGACAGACTGGTCGAGTCGAGCACGATCGCGTCATCGGGGACGGCCAGCGGGTCCGCGGCGCGGGTCGAGTCCAGCACGTCCCTGCGATCGAGCTCGGCGAGGGTGCGGGCCACGTCATCCATGCCCTTCTCCCCGAGCTGGTGCGACCGCCGCAACGCCCGGACCTCGGTCGAAGCCGTCAGGAACACCTTGACCGGAGCCTGTGGAGCAACCACCGAACCGATGTCACGGCCTTCCACCACGATGCCGGTCGGGGACGCCGCTGCGATGATCTGCTGCTGGCGGGCGACGAGAAGCCGCCGGACCGCCGGTACCGCGGCGACCGCACTCACCGCGTTCGTCACCGCCCTGGTCCGAATCTTGTCCCCCACGGCTTCGCCGTTCACCGCGATCGTCGGATTATCCGGACTGGTGCCAACTGCCAGCACCACGCGTTCGGCCAGTTCCGCCACGGCATCGTGATCTTCAAGGTCGATCCGACTCTCCAACGCGACCTGTGTCACCGCCCGGTACATCGCGCCGGTGTCGAGATAACGCAGACCGAGTCGTCGGGCTATCTCCCTGGCAACGGTGCTCTTGCCGGAGCCTCCCGGTCCGTCGACGGCTACGACCAATCCCTCGGACGTCAATACCTGACCGTGCCCGGCGGAGCGGCCTTCGCCGCCCGTGGACACCTCCTGATCGTCGGTGGCCGTTGCGCCCACCGACTCTCGGGAACCGCGGTCCTGCTCCACCGCTTCCTCCGTCCAGACGCGACAATTACCTATGAACCCGTGCATACACCGAACCCGTGTACAGATGGAATCCGCGTACACACGGTAACCAGTTTGCACCGGAAAACCATGAGCAGCCGATACGGTGAAACCGACCCGACCCAACCCGGGTGGTCACCCGGATCAACGCCGATGTGGTCAACCCGGATCAGGCTACTCGGGGCCGCCCACCCACGACGGGTGGCGTTCACGACCTGCGATAGGCGGTCCAGCCGGCGGTGGCGAGCCGGTCGAGCAGGGTGCCGACGATGTCGGGTGAAACAGCGATCTCCACAATGCCGGCCGGGGCGTCCAGGTTGTGCTCAAAGGCAGCGACATCCTCGATGTTGATCTCCCAGGCGCCGATCGTGGCGAACAGCTCGCCCAACTGGCCGGGTCTGTCCGCAAGCACCACGCCCACCCAGGCCCAGGTCCAGGGCTGCGTCGCCGCACCTGCCTTGAGCGGCAGCAGCGCCCGGCCGGCGTTGCCACCTGCCACGAGTCCGCGAACAGCCTCGACCACCTCCTGTTCGCCGGCCCGGTCGAGCAGGTCCGCCAGCCTGGACAGCTCCTCGCCGAGCAACCGGGCCCGCCGGGCGACCGGCCCACGGTTACCCTCCAGAATCGACGACCACAGGCCGGGGTCGCTGTCGGCCAGGCGGGTGGCGTCCCGGAACCCCTGGCCCACCAGGGCCAACTCGCCCGGACCGAGATCGGGGGTGGCGGCAGCCAACAGGCTCGCGACCACCTGCGGCAGATGGGACAGGACGGCCATCGCCGTGTCATGGCGATCAGGCGTCGTACGCACCGGTATGGCGCCACACGTCCGCGCGATCGCCACCGTGGCCGCCAACGCGGCCGGCGAGGTGTGCGGCACCGGACAGACGACCCAGGCTCGTTCGGCGAACAGGTCGGCGCGGGCCGAGGCGGCACCGCCGCGCTCACGCCCGGCGATCGGGTGTGCTGGACACCACATCGACAGATCGCACCCGGCCTGCACCGCCTCGACGATCGGCCGAGCCTTCACACTCGCGACATCGCTCACCGTCTCGGCGAGCCCCGCCCGCTGCACCCGCCGTAGTTCACCGGCGACAGCGTGCGGAGGCACGGCGATGACCGCATGCTCCACGGGCTCGCCATGCCATGGCTGGCCGGCACCCATGGCCTCGGCGACCTTGACCTGCTCGGAATCAACGTCGGCCAGCAGGACCTCGATCCCATGGACGCTCAGTGCCAACCCGATGCTGGTGCCGATCAGGCCGGACCCCACCACGCCGACCCGACCCGGCGGTGGCCCAGGTGGTGGCAATCCGGATGTGCCAGTCACAGCGCGACATCATGGTAGAGCGCGCTCACAGCGCGACGTCACGGTAGAGCGCGCCGACTTCAGCCGACGAAAGGTGCCGGGTGCGGCCCACCCGCAGTGAACCGAGATGGACCGGGCCGATTCGGGTCCGCACGAGCCGGCCGACCGGGTGGCCCACTGCGTCCATCAGCCGGCGCACCACGTGTTTACGGCCCTCGTGCAACGTGATCTCAATCATGACCCGTGCGCCGGACGAGCTCACGATCCGCACGGAGTCCACGGTCACCATCCCGTCGGTGAGGGTGACCCCCGCCCGCAACCGCCGCGGCACGTCCCGACTGACCGGTCCGCTCACCTCGACCAGGTAGGTCTTGGCGACACCGAACGACGGATGCGCCAGCCGATGTGCCAGGTCCCCGTCGTTGGTGACCAGCAGCAGGCCCTCGCTGTCGGCGTCGAGCCGGCCGACGTGGAACAGGCCGGGGCCGTGGTCCGCCACGAGGTCCCCGACGGTCGGCCGCCCCCGGTCATCCGCCATCGCCGAGAGCACCCCGACCGGCTTGTTCAACGCGAGGTGCACCAGGCCGGCCTTGGTGACGACCCGTTGACCGTCGACCTCGATGACCGCGGTCTGCGGATCAACCCGCAGACCCTGGGCCTCGACGACCCGGCCGTCCACCCGCACGCGACCCGCGGCGATCAGCTCCTCGCTGTGCCGCCTGGACCCGAGCCCCGCCGCCGCAAGCACCTTCTGCAGCCGGATGCCTTCGGCATTCGCGTCACCGGTTGTCATGAACCCAGAATGTCATGAGGCCAGAATGTCACGGGCCGACAATGTCATCCACATCGGCGATGTCAGGCAGCAGCGGGGCGAGCGGCGGCAGTTCGTCAAGATTGCGCAGACCCATCCGTTCCAGAAAGTAGTCAGTTGTCCGGTACAGCGTCGCGCCGGTCTCCGGATCGGTACCGGCCTCCTCGACGAGACGCCGGGTGGTCAGGGTACGGATCACGCCGTCGGCGGACACGCCCCGCACCGCGGAGATCCGCCCACGACTGACCGGCTGCTGGTAGGCGACAACCGCCAGCGTCTCCAGCGCCGCCTGGGACAGTTTCGGATTCTGCCCGGCGAGCACGAACCGCTCGACCCAGGGGGCGCACTCGTCGCTGGTGTAGAAACGCCAGCCACCACCGATGTCACGGAGGCTGAAGCCCCGGCCCTGCGCGATGTAGTCGCGGGCCAGCCCGACGATGACACGCTCGACGTCCGCTGCGGGGACCTCGAGGCTCACAGCGATCTCCGTAACCGGAACCGGATTTTCCGCGACCATCAGGATCGCCTCGACGAGCGCGGGTAGCGCCGGGCGCGCCACCACCTCATCTCCGGGCGACCCATCCCCAGGTGACCGGTCACCGGGTGACCGGTCACCGGGTGACCCGCCGGGCACCGGGGGTCCAACGGCTGAAGTCTCCTCGGCAGCCGGGTGGGCGTCCGCTGTCATTGTGGTCGTGGTCCTCGCTTTCTGCCCCGTCCGACGTTCATGTCAGTCGGATCCCCGTCAGCCGGATCCACGTCGGCCACGTTCACGTCGGCCGTGTTCACGTCGGCCGTGTTCACGTCGGCCGCGTTCACGTCGGCCGCACTGTGCTCGGCCGTGTCGGCCACCCAGCGGACGATCAGTTCCCCCAGGGGAACCTCCTGTTCAAACGCGATCCGCCCCTCTCTGAAGAGCTCGAGCAGGGCGAGGAAACGCGCGACCACCTCGATCGTCTGTCGACAGCCGGTACAGAGCATCCCGAAGGATGCGCTACCCACCTCTCGCAACTTCTCGATCACAGCGAGCATATGCTCGCGGATGTTGATCCGCGGCAGGTGGACGTGATCGGTGGCGACCTGCGGAGGCAACGGAGGTTCCCGCAACCTGGCCGCGAGCCGGGCGAGCTCGGCCGGGCCGATACCGATCTGCACCTCTGGCAAAGCGCGCGCGTAACGCGGCTCCAGCGCAACAGCCCGGGGCAGGTACCGGGCCTCCAACGCCATCAGCCCGACGAACAGGGCCGAGGCCTCCTTGTATGCCTTGTACTGCAGCAGACGGGCGAACAGCAGGTCTCTGGCCTCGAGGAGGGCGAGGTTCTCAGCTTCGTCCTCGGAGATCGCCCCGGGTAGCAGCCGGGCCGCCTTGAGGTCGAGAAGGGTTGCTGCGATCACCAGGAACTCGGTGGCCTGCCCGAGATCAAAGCCCGCGCCGAGGCGGCGGAGGTGAGCCACGAACTCGTCGGTGACCTGAGAGAGCGCGACCTCGGTCACGTCCATCTTGTGTTTGGCGATCAACGAGAGCAGCAGATCGAACGGGCCGCTGAAGTTCGCGAGCTCGACAACAAAGGCGCTGCCGGCACTGCCCCGGCCGGTGGGGGCGCTGGGGGCGGTACCGGCAGTAGAGGCAGTGCCGGCAGTAGAGCCGGCAGTAGAGGCGGCAGTAGAGGCGGTGGACTCAGCCGGCGACGCGGGCTGCGCGGCCCCGACCGCCGCGTTCACCCGCCGGTTGGGAGACAGCCCTGTCCGCGCCATGTCCCGACGCTACCGCGACCGCGGCCAGCCACCCCGAACCAGCCACCCCGAACCAGCCACCCCGAACCAGCCACCACAGCGGGCCGGGGCCGGGGCTGGGGCCGTGCAACGCGCGGCGCGTCCACCCGTCAACGAATGTGGAGGTTGATGATGTCCGCCAGACCGCCGAGCAACGGGAGCACCAGCTGGTCCACGACCGAGGGAAACCCGAGAAACAGCTTCGGCAGCAGAATGGCCACCAGCAGGATGACGATGCCGACGTTGTTCTCGCGGAGCTGGTACTCGGCCTTGCGCCAGCTCGGTGACTGCGGGCCCAGTCCGAACAGCACCCGCCCGCCGTCGGCGGGCGGGATGGGGATAAGGCTCACAATGAACAGTGACGCGAAGGTGACGGCCAGCCACAGCACCAGTTTCGCGGAGAAGCCACCCGCCCCGGCGAGTTCCACGATTCGGGTGCCCTCAACGATGATGAGCGGTTGGGAGACGAACTTGAAACCGATGATCGCAACAAAGGCGAGCACCAGGTAGGCCAGCGGTCCGGCCAGCACCGCGACCGCGACGTGGAACCGTCGCTTGCGCCATACGTCGTTCATGGGTATCGGCTCGGTCCAGCCGACGCCCGCAATGATCATGGCCACCGCGCTGAACGGGCTGACCCGGTCTTTCAGCGACGCTGTGAGCCGCCCGGATCGCAGGGGGCCGCGGTCCTGGAGCAGCCTCGCGACGAGGACCTGTGCCGTGTCATGAGCGTAGATCCCGATGAGGAGCGCGAGAACGATCCCCAAAAGCGCCGCGGGTTCGGCCAGGTGGAACAGCACGCCTCTACAGGTCCCTTATCCGATTCCCGAACAAGCTTCGGCCACGTGGTGTCAGGGTATCGCTAACGCTGGATCACCGGCGGTGCGCCGTGCCTGGCCATCAGTTCGCGGGCCAGCCGCCGGTATCCGTCCGCCCCCACCGAGGTGGGCGCGTAGGTCGTGATCGGCTCACCGGCGACCGTGGTTTCCGGAAAGCGAACCGTACGGCTGATCACGGTGTGAAAAACCTCGTCGGGAAAGCGCTCGACGACCCTCGCCAGCACCTCCCGGGCATGCAGGGTTCGGGCGTCGTACATGGTGGCGAGGATGCCGGCGAGCTCAAGGCGTGGGTTGAGCCGGTCCCGCACCTTGTCGATTGTGTCCAGCAGCAGCGCGACACCGCGTAGGGCGAAGTACTCGCACTCCAACGGCACGATCACCGCATCCGCCGCGGTCAGGGCGTTGACGGTCAGCAGACCCAGGGACGGCTGGCAGTCGATGAGAATCACATCGTATTCGGAGCGGATCGACGCCAGGGCACGCGCGAGCGTGTGCTCACGACCGACCTCGGTGACCAGCAGCATCTCGGCAGCCGACAGGTCGATGTTGCTCGGAAGCAGATCCAGACCGTCGACCTGGGTGGGGACTATCACCTCGCCGATCTCGCCTTCGCCACCCACGAGGAGATCGTGCACAGTGCGCTCCAGCACCATCGGGTTGATTCCGAGCCCGACTGAGAGCGCACCCTGCGGGTCGAAGTCGACCAACAGGGTCCGGCGGCCGTACTCGGCGAGCGCCGCGCCCAGATTGATCGTGCTGGTCGTCTTGCCGACGCCGCCCTTCTGGTTACACATGGCGACCACCCAGCCGGCCCCGTGCGTTGCCAACGGAGGGGGCACGGGAAAGGCCGGCAATGGACGTCCCGTGGGGCCCATCTCGCCGGCCCCACCCGAGCTGTGTACGACGTTGGCACCGTCGAGTCGCCCATCAGCAGACAGCGCTGGATCCCCGACGGTCACCCGCCCGTAAGGGGAGCGAACCTGGGTCGGCATCGGCGAGGCGTCGGCGGTCATGTCAAGGGACCTGCTCCTTCTGGTCAACCTGAGGACGCGCGATCATCGATCCTCTGGCGCGCCCGCAGACCACCGGGGACGCTTGCGGATCCGTGCGCGGAGAGCAGAAGCGGACCGTCAGGAGCGTACCGATACTGGAGGTCACGTACGAAGCCGGGTAGGTCACGTCGGCGCGGCGAACACCCGAAGTCGCGGCCGAAGTCGCGGCCGAGGTGCCGGCCCGGGTCCGGCCCGGTCCGGCCCGGAACCTCTCCACAGCCCTGCTACCCAGGACGCCCGACGTACCAGGACGCCCGGGGCAGACGATGCGAAGACGAGAGGCTACGATCACACAGCTTTTGGCCAGCCCGAGCGCCGGCCGATTCGGTTGGTGGCAAACCTGCCGGAGCGCCGCGCACAGCGAACGACTGAAAGCGCCTGACGGTCGACGACGACGGGAGCACGGCAATGGGTTCGGTGACGGTTCCTGGTGTGGTGTCCCTGGCCAAGGGCGCCCCCGTCGTGCTGACCGAAATCGTCGTTCCCGACCCCGGGCCGGGCGAGGCGCGGGTCCGCGTCCAGGCATGCGGCGTCTGTCACACCGACCTGCACTACCGCGAGGGTGCCATCAACGACGGCTACCCCTTCCTGCTCGGCCATGAGGCCGCGGGAGTCGTCGAAGCGGTCGGCGACGGGGTCACCTCGGTCGCGGCCGGCGACTACGTCGTGATTGCCTGGCGGGCACCCTGCGGCACCTGCCGTTCCTGCCTGCGGGGCCGCCCGTGGTACTGCTTCGACTCCCGCAACGCCACCCAAGCCATGACGCTGGTGGACGGAACGCCCCTGTCACCGGCGCTGGGCATCGGCGCCTTCGCCGGGGCGACCCTGGTAGCCGCCGGCCAGTGTGTGAAGATCAACCCGGCGGCACGCCCGGCGGCCGCCGGGCTGATCGGCTGCGGTGTGATGGCCGGGTTCGGCGCCGCGGTCAACACCGGCGAGGTCACCCGGGGGGAAACCGTCGCGGTCTTCGGCTGCGGAGGCGTCGGGGACGCGGCGATCGCCGGCGCGGCCATCGCCGGCGCGCGGCAGATCATCGCGGTGGACGTCGACGCCCGCAAGCTGGAGTGGGCGCGCGGATTCGGCGCCACCCACACCGTCGACGCCCGCAGCCTCGACCCGGTGGAAGCGATCCGAGCACTGACTGACGGTAACGGTGCCGACGTGGTCATCGAGGCGGTCGGCCGGCCGGACACCTACCGGCAGGCGTTCTTCTCCCGGGATCTCGCCGGGCGGCTCGTACTCGTCGGTGTCCCCGACCCGGCGATGACCCTCGAGCTACCTATGATCGAGGTGTTCAGTCGCGGTGGCTCGCTGAAGTCGTCCTGGTACGGCGACTGCCTGCCCAGCCGGGACTTCCCCATCCTGATCGATCTCCACCTGGCCGGTCGACTCGACCTCGACCGGTTCGTGACCGAAACCATAGGCCTCGGCGACATCGAGGCTGCCTTCGCCCGCATGCAGCGCGGCGAGGTACTGCGCAGTGTCGTTACGCTCTGATCGACATATACGATCAGTACCAGAATGAGCCGATCCGACCCTGTGATCGGCTGGACGGTCAACCCGGTCAACACGGTCAACACGGTCAACCCGGTCAACGCGACGGACAGTCAGCTACCCAGTGGTCAGCTGCTCAGCTACGGGGACGGAGAGCGCGTGGCGAGAAACGGCGGGGTACGAGTCGATCGGATCATCACCCGTGGCGAGTTCCTGATCGACGGCCAGAGCTTCACGGTTGACAACAACATCTGGCTGGTCGGGGATGACACCGAGGTGCTGGTCATCGACGCCGCGCACGACCCTTCGGTGATCCTCGCCGCGATCGACGGACGGCATGTATCCGTGATCGTCGCGACACACGGGCACAACGACCACATCAACGCGGCGGTTGAGCTGGCTGCCCGGGTACGGGCCCCGATCGCCCTGTGTCCGGCGGATCTGATGCTGTGGCAGGCGGTCTATCCCGACCGCGCGCCCGACCTCGAGCTCGCCGACGGCCAGCGGCTCCCTATCGCGGGCGGCGGTTGGCTGCATGTCATGCGCACCCCGGGGCACTCCCCCGGCGGGATATGCCTGTACGGGGTGATCGGCGGAGATCCGGTCCTGTTCAGCGGCGACACCCTGTTCCGTGGCGGCCCTGGGGCGACCGGCCGGTCGTTCTCCGACTTTCCGACCATCCTGGACTCGATCAGAAGTCGGCTGCTGATACTGCCGCCCGAGACAGTGGTACACACCGGCCACGGCGATGACACCACCATCGGTAACGAATCGCTCGACTTCGACCAGTGGATCCTGCGCGGTCGCTGACCCCGTACTCGCGCCGCGGAGCAGGTCGGTCCCGGCCTGCTACCCGGCCTGCTCTCAAGGATGTGAATCTGATGCTTCCATAGCAGCATCGAATTCACATCCTTCGGCACCCTTCGGGATCTTTCGGCACCGTGAGCCGACGCGTTCCGGGCTGATCCACTTTTAGATCTGGATCCGCTGCTCGACAGCCCGGACGATTTCCGCGATCGCCTCCCCTACCGGGATACCGTTCTTCTGCTCGCCGTTGCGGTAGCGGAAGGAGACCGCATCCTTGGCCACGTCGTCGTCGCCCGCGAGAAGCATGAAGGGAACCTTCTGCTTCTGGGCGTTACGGATCTTCTTCTGCATCCGATCGTCGGAGCTGTCGACCTCCACCCGGATGTGGTGCCTGCGCAGCTCGGCCGCGATGACGTCCAGGTAGTCGACATGGGTATCGGTGATCGGGATGCAGACGACCTGCACCGGCGCCAGCCAGGGCGGGAACGCCCCGGCATAGTGCTCAAGCAGCACCGCGAAGAACCGCTCGATCGAGCCGAACAAGGCGCGGTGAATCATCACCGGACGCTTGCGGGTACCGTCCGGGGACTGGTATTCGAGATCGAAACGCTGGGGAAACTGGAAGTCGACCTGGATCGTCGACATCTGCCAGGTCCGACCGATGGCGTCCCGTACCTGCACCGATATCTTCGGGCCGTAGAAGGCGGCGCCACCGGGGTCCAGCACGAGGTCGAGCCCCTGCTTGGTGGCGGCCTGGCGCAGTGTCTCGGTCGCCTCGGCCCATTCGGCGTCGCCACCCACGAACTTGTCGGGGTCCTTGGTGGACAGTTCCAGGTAGAAGTCGGTCAGACCATAGTCACGCAAGAGGTCGAGGACGAAGGTGAGCAGGCTGTCCAGCTCGCCGGGCATCTGCTCTAGGGCGCAGTAGATGTGCGCGTCGTCCTGGGTGAAACCACGGGCCCGGGTCAGCCCGTGCACCACACCCGACTTCTCATACCGGTAGACCGTGCCGAACTCGAACAACCGCAGCGGCAATTCACGGTAGGAACGTCCCCGGGACCGGTAGATGAGGTTGTGCATGGGGCAGTTCATGGGTTTCAGGTAGTACGTCTGCCCCTCGTCCAGCTCCATGGGCGGGTACATGCCGTCGGCATACCAGTCCAGGTGGCCCGAAACCTCGAAGAGCTGCTTCTTTGTCACGTGCGGCGTGTTGACGAAGGAGTAGCCCGCCTCCTCGTGCCGCGCCCGGGAGTAATCCTCCATCACCCGCCGGATGACGCCGCCCTTTGGGTGGAAGACCGCGAGCCCCGAGCCGATCTCATCCGGGAACGAGAACAGGTCGAGTTCTGTCCCGAGCTTGCGGTGGTCGCGCCGTTCGGCCTCCGCCAGCCGGTGCAGGTACTCTTTCAGCGCATCCCGTGACTCCCAGGCGGTTCCGTAGATCCGCTGGAGCTGGGGGTTACGTTCCGAGCCACGCCAGTAGGCCGCGGCCGAGCGCATGAGCGTGAACGCCGGGATGTTGCGGGTGGTGGGTACGTGCGGGCCCCGGCACAGGTCCTTCCAGCACAGTTCGCCGGTCCTGGCGTCGAGGTTGTCGTACATGGTCAGCTCGCCCGCGCCGACCTCGACAGCCACTCCCTGATCGTCGGTGCCGGCGTCCGCCGCGCCCTTCAGGCCCACCAACTCGATCTTGTACGGCTCGCCGGCCAGCTCGGCGCGGGCATCGGTGTCGGACACCACCCGGCGGGAGAATCGCTGGCCCGCTTTGATGATCTCCTGCATCCGCTTCTCAAGGCGCTTGAGATCATCAGGATGGAAGGGTGCGGCAACGTCGAAGTCGTAGTAGAAACCGTCCCTGATCGGCGGGCCGATCCCCAGCTTCGCGTCGGGGAACAGGTCCTGCACGGCCTGCGCCAGCACATGTGCGCAGGAGTGACGCACGATCGCCCGGCCGTCGTCCGAGTCGACCGGTACCGGCGCAACCACGTCCCCGTCGACCAGGACATACGCCAGGTCCTTGAGCTCCCCGTTCACCCGGGCAGCGACGATCTTCGGATCGTCGCCCAGGACCTGCGTGGCCGTGGTGCCCGCCGCCACGACACGCTCGGCCCGCTGCGGGGCACGGTCGAGGACGATCGCGAGATCTGACACCACACGCTCCTGACATCGGCACGAGAAGAAGTCGCTCTGATGCTACCGACGCGGTCACGCCCAGCGCCTCCGGGTTTTTCCGCCGCGGCCCGGCCTGGAGTGCCCGGCAATAGGGGACGCGGCGTCGCGGGGCTGGGGCACGCACATCGCGATCTACGTGCCCCAGCCCCAATTCTTGATCCACTCCCCTGTTGCCGGGCACTCTAGTGATCTCCGCCTGGGCGCCGGGCCGTCTCCACCCCGCGGCGTGGATGTTCCGCGCGTGGCTACCCTGCCGGCGCGGAACCAGGGCAACTTTGATCAGGTCGGGTGAACGTCCCCCAGCCACCTGGTGATCTGCTGGGCTATGGCGCTCGTGGTTTGTTCGTCGGCGGTAGCGAGGAGAGGGGTTGAGCGCTGGCTTGAGGGGCTGACCGGCGGGGGTCGGTCAGCCCATGCCCCAGAGCCGCACCGTGTGGTCGTCGCTGGCGCTGGCCAGAGTGCGCCCGTCCGGAGCAAACGCCACCGACAACACCGAGCCGGTATGGCCGGTCAGCGGGGAACCCAACGCGCGGGCGGCGGTCCGATCAGTCACATCCCACAACCGCACCGTCTGGTCGCCGCCGGCGCTGGCCAGAGTGCGCCCGTCCGGAGCGAACGCCACCGAGATCACCGCGCCGGTATGGCCGGTCAGCGGGGAACCCAACGCGCGGGCGGC
>NZ_CAUVXL010000114.1:0-13314 GCF_963555915.1 Protofrankia sp. Cas4 | reverse complement strand
TCGTTAAGAGGCTGGCTGCATCGTTGGTGGCCGGGCCTGCGCCCCTGGCGAAGTAGGCTTCAGTAATGGAGCAGCGTGTCAGCTTGATCACACTGGGCGTTGCCGACGTGCGGCGCGCTCGGGCGTTTTATGAGCGGCTGGGTTGGCACGGTCAGGAGGTCGAAGAGACCGTGTTCTTTCAGGCCGGCGGCATCGCGCTGGTCCTCTGGGGCCGTGACAAACTCGCGCGCGACTGCGGTTTTACGAACGGGAGTATCACGGACAGGCCGGCAGGTGGCTTCAGTGGTGTCGCCCTCGCACACAATGTTCGGTCCGAGGCGGAGGTCGACGGTCTCATCGCGGCGGCGGAGCGGGCAGGGGCCACGGTCACCCGTCCGCCGGCCAAGACGTTCTATGGCGGCTATGCGGGGTATTTCACCGATCTCGACGGCCACGCCTGGGAGATTGCGTACAACCCGGGCTTCCCGCTCGCGGCGGACGGCTCGATCACCGTCCCCGACTTCCCCGTCGGATGACCGGTCGGGGTGCCGTCGTATGCGCAGTGCGGCTTGGATGGCCGGTTCGGCAGATCGAAAGATCGTAGCTCGGCAGATCGAAAGGTAGCGGGCCGGCAGGTCGAAGGGGTGCTGCTAGGACGCTGGGGATCAGCTGGGGATCAGCTGGGGATCAGGTTGACGAGACCTCATCTATGCGGGGAGTTCGGCGTAGGGGAGGGGTTGTTCGGCCCAGATGGTCTTCCCGGTGGCGGTTTGCCGGGTGCCCCACCGTTGGGTGAGTTGGGCGACGAGGAGCAGGCCGCGGCCGCCCTCGTCGAAGACGCGGGCCTGGCGCAGGTGGGGGGCGGCGTTGCTGGCGTCCGAGACCTCACAGATGAGGGTGTTGTCCTGGATGAGCCGGAGCTGGATGGGGCCGCCGCCGTAGCGGATGGCGTTGGTGACCAGCTCGCTGACGACCAGCTCGGTGATGTATGCGGCATCGTCCAGTCCCCAGATGGTCAGTTGGTGAGAGGCCTGTTTGCGGGCGTCGGCGACGACGGCGGGCTCAGCCGGCAGGCTCCAGGTGGCGACATGATCGGCGTCGAGGGTTTTCGTCCGGGCGAGGAGCAGGGCGACGTCGTCAGTAGGGCGCTCGGCCAGCAGCGCGTTCAGCACGTTGTCGCAGGTGTCCTCCAGGGACGGGGCGGGATGGGTCAGCGCGTGGCGTAGCAGTGCCAGCCCCTGGTCGATGTCGCGGCCCGCGGCCTCGATCAGGCCGTCGGTGTAGAGGGCGAGCAGGCTTCCTGCCGCCAGGTGCAGCTCGGTGGACTCGAAGGGCAGTCCGCCCAGGCCCAGTGGGGGGCCGACGGGTACCTCGGGAAAGTCGACCCCGCCGGCGGGGTCGATGACGGCGGGTGCGGGGTGGCCGGCGCGGGCCAGTGTGCAGCGGCCGGCGACGGGGTCGTAGATCGCGTAGACGCAGGTGGCGCCGATTTCCCCGGCGGTGGGTGCGTTGGGGTCGCTGGCCGCCGGGCCTTCCTCGATGTCGAGACGGATGACGATGTCGTCGAGGCGGGTGAGCAGTTCGTCGGGGGCCAGGTCGATGTCGGCGAGGGTGCGTACCGCGGTGCTCAGACGTCCCATGGTCGCCGACGCGTGGACGCCGTGGCCGACGACGTCACCGACGACCAGAGCGACCCGGGCGCCGGACAGCGGAATCACGTCGAACCAGTCGCCGCCCACGCCCGCTTGGGAGTCGGCAGGCAGGTAGCGGGAGGCGATGTCCAGGGCCGCCGGCTGGGGTATCCGCCGCGGGAGCATGCTGCGTTGCAGGGCGAGTGCGGTCGTGCGCTCACGAGAGTAGCGGCGGGCGTTGTCCACTGCCACGGCCGCTCGTGCGGTGATCTCCTCGGCGAGCAGGATGTCGTCGTCGTCGAACGGGTCCGGGGTGCGATGGCGCAGGAACATCACGACGCCCAGGGTGGTGCCGCGGGCCCGCAGCGGCGCGGCCATCACCGAGTGGATGCCGTACTGGCGGATGCTCCGGACGCGGGCCCGCAAATGCGCCGTCCACCTGCGGATGTCGGGGTCATCGACGGCATGCCGTGAGGCCAGGCCGGTGGCCAGGGTCCGCGCCAGGAGCGAGTATTCGGGGTGGGATTCGGTCGCTCCCGGGGTGACCGCCGACTCGGGGCAGCCTGCCAGGACGGACTGCTGTGCGACCCGGCGCAGCACGACGGGGCCGGTGACCGGACCGAGCGTCGGTTCCTCGCCGTGGACGATGGAGTCCAGCAGGTCGACGCTGACGAAATCGGCAAATCGGCCGGCGGCGACGTCCGCCAGTTCCTGGGCGGTGCGGGTCACGTCCAGGGTGCTGCCGATGCGGGTGCTGGCTTCGTTCACGATGGCCAGTCGACGCCGGGCCCAGTACTGTTCGGTGTAGTCGAGTACCGCGGCGGAAACGCCGTGCACCTGGCCGTCCTGATCCTTCAGCGGGAAAATGAATACGGACCAGCCATGCTCGCGGGCCTCGCCGGGAGCACGGTTGTAGTCTTCTTGGCGCATCATCTCCCCGGTCCGCAGCACCTGTTCCTGCAGCTTGTCGACCTCCTCAAAGGGAGGATCGGATTCCATTTCCCGCAGGCGCAGCCCGCGCATCTCCTCTTCCGTCCTTCCCATCACGCGGGTCATCGCCTCGTTGACTCCCACAAGCCGCGCCTCATGGTTGTAGATCGCCACCGGGATCGGGAGTTGGGCCAGCGTCCAGTCTTTGAGCACTGCCGTCTCGGTGCTGTCCGTTTCAGTGCTGTCCGTTTCAGTGCCGTCCGGGTCGGTGTCCATCGGCGCGCATCTCACCCTCGCCGCGGCCATCGCTCGGGATCCTCGCAGGCAGGACTCCGCGGCACTGTTCCAAGGGTGCTGCCCGATTGTGCTGCTTTCAACCCGAGGCTGCGGGCATCCGCACGGTGCTGGCTCGTTTCAGTTGCCCGCCGGTATTGGCGTTGATGGGAACAAGACCGGAAAACTGGGTGGCGACGGTGCTTCGGGGAGAGTCGGGCACACACGGTCGAAGGTGACGCCGGGGGCCATGACCGACCATTCCGTCTGGGTCGGGTTGGCCCCGGCCAGGCGACAGGCGCGGGCCACCGGGTCCGTCACCGTGGCGCGCAGCGAGGCGATGTTCCACCTGACCACGTTGCCGTATTCATCGTATGTGGTCAGCGTGTCACCGGTTTCGGAGAATGCCACGCCACGCGGATAGGTCTGTAAGGTCACCGCCGTGACCCGGTGGGGTGCGGAGGTGAAGGTCATGTCCCACAGCACTACTTCGTCACCGCCGCCGACAGTGGCGAGGATCCGTCCGTCCGGGCTGAACGCAATGGCAGGTATCGGCACGCCGCTGCTGATTTTCACCCGGAACCGTGGTGCGGCCGTAGCGGACACGTCGGATACGTCGAATACGTAGGTGTCCTTAAGAAAGGCGGCCACCAGGGTGTTCCCATCAGGGGAGAAACGGGCGGTACCGGAGACGGGCAGCCGGGGATGGTCTGGGTCCACGAGGGTGCCCAGCGGCTTCGGATGGCGGAGATCGGTGAGGTCGTACAGGTGGGCACCGCACAGGAGGATGCGCCCTCGCGGTCTGAATGTCACGGCGCAGTTCGCGGTCCCGTTCGCAGTGAGGGATGACGCCTGGACGGGGTGGCGTCGGTCGGAGATGTCCCAGATGGTCGTTGGTCCCGCAGCGCTGCTGACGGCAAGGAGTGCGTTGTCGGGGGACAGCGCCATGTACGCGACGGTGCCAGCACCGTCGGAGATGCGGAACTGTGCGGTCGACACCGGCGATGCGGGGTCGGAGACGTCCCAGACGGTCACGGTCCCGTCGCGGGCGGCGGTGGCGACGGCGCGGCCGTCCGGCGCGAAGACCACCTGCGGGCTGTCCGGGACGTCGACGGTACCGGCGTCGCGACCGGCTGACGGACCTGTCAGGTACATCAACACCGGCCGACCGCCGGCGCCCCAGGCCGCCAGCAGCGTTCCGGTCGGGTCGAGGGTCGAGAAGCGCAGCGGCGTGTAGGGGCTCTGTAAGAACAGGGTGGTTCCGACGATCGGTTGTGCCGACCGTGTTGGAGTCAGACGGTCGGCCAGTGACCAGAACAGCACCGTGTCGTCATTGCCGCCGGTGGCCAGGGTGGCGCCGTCCGGCGCGAAACTCACCGCCTTGATCAGGTTCTGATGTCCGGTGAAGGTGGCGGTGCGCACGGACGTCGCAGGAGAAGCGACATCCCACAGCGCGATCGTGCGATCCGTGCTGCCGGTGGCCAGGCTCCTGCCGTCGGGGCTGAAGGCGACCGCGCGGACCGCGCCACCGTGACCGCTCAGGCCTGCGCTCTGGCGTGGGTGGGTGGGGTCCGTCAGATCCCACAGCCGTGCCTGCGCGTCGTCCGCTCCGGTGGCCAGGGTCCGCCCGTCGGTGCTGAAGGCGGCAGACAGTACCGCGGGGCGGCCGGCCGGGGTGAGGCCGGCCGGGGTGAGGACAGCCTGCCGGAGCGGGTGGGAGCGGTCCGTGATGTTCCACACCTCGGTGGTTCCGTCCTGCCAGCCGAGGGCCAGCAGCCGCCTGTCGGGGGAGAAGGCGGCCGCGTTGAGCGGGCCGGTGTCGTGTCGCGGTAACTGGACCAGGCGCGTCACGTCCGAGGGCCGCGCACCCACCGCCCACAGCGAGAGCACTCCGAGATCGGATGCGACCAGCGTGTGCCCATCGGGGCTGAAACCCGCAGCCTGGATGACCCCCGCAGCCCGGCCGTTTCCCGCGATCCCGTGGACGGTTCCCAGGCCGACGGGATGCGCGGGGTCCGCCAGGTCGAACATCCCCATGACACCGTCCTGGCCGAGCAGATACAGCAGGTGCCCGCCGTCGTCGAGCCAGGACGCCATCACCCCCTGGGTGAACACGGGCTGCCCGTGCGCCACCACGTCGGTGAGCTTGCGGCGATGATCAGGTTGGGAGACGTCCCACACCTGTGCCGTGCCGTCACCGGTGCCGATGACCAGGATCCGGCCGTCCCCACTGTAGGTCACCGTGCCGACGACGTTCGGCAGGTTCTCAATGGCTCCGGAGAACTGGGTACCTGCCAGGACGTCGAGCAGGGCCGCCCGGCTGGTCTGCGACGGGTCCCGTCGGAATGCCTCCACCGCGAGCAGCAGCGCGGACCGTGGCTCGGTGCCGGTAGCCGAGATGGCCGCCGCCTGAAGCTGGCGGACGGTCGCCGCCCGGAGGTTGCGCTGTGCGCTGGAGCGTTGCTGGAACGCCACTGCGGCGGCCAGCACCGTCAGACACAGAGCGAACGCCAGGCCGGCGAGGATCTGTCGCAGCCGGCGGACCCGCCGGCGTTCCCGAGCCTGTTCGGCCTGTTCCGCTCGGATGCTGGCGTCGAGGAATTCCCGGTCGGCCATCCGCAGCAGGCGCTCATGCCGCGCGTCGGCGGCCCACTCGCGGGCCGCAGCCAGCCGGACGCCGCGATGACAGAATGCCGGATCACGACTGGCACGCTGCCAGGCGTCCGTCGCATCGGCCAGTTGCTGACGGATGACCAGCCCGGCGCGATCCTCGTCGAGCCATCGGCGCAGCCGGGGCCAGGCGCGCAGCAGAGCCTCGTGGGAGAGCTGCGCCCCGCCGTCATCGACGGTGACCAGCCGGGCCTGCGCCAATCGGTCGCACACCAGGGTGATGATCTGGCGCTCCACGTTGGAACGGCCGTGGGTCATCTCTCGTAGGTCGACGCGGCGTCGCACCGCCTCCCCACCGCTGCCGCTGTCGCTGCCGCTGTCGCTGCCGCTGTCGCTGTCGCTGTCGCTGAGATGAACCATGTGTAACAGCAGGTCCCGCAGGGCCAGCCGGCCCGGTTCGGACAGCGTGTCGTGGATCTCCTCGGCGGTGCGGGTGACGGACCGCCAGATCCCACCGGTGGCCTGATAGCCGGCGAGAGTCAGGGTGCGACCGCTGCGCCTGGTCCAGGTGGCGCGCAGCGCGTGGGCCAGGAACGGCAGAGCTGTGCCCAGGCCGGAACTCCCGCCCTCACGCAGGTCCCGCAGCAGGAGATCGGTCAGACCAGGCTGCAGGACCAGGCCGCCTGCCTGCGCCGGGCGTTCGATGGCCGCCCGTAGCCCGGCATCGTCCAGGGGCGGTACCGTCACCTGGCCGTCCCGCAGAGCGCGGACCAGTTCGGGATATGCCAGGCAGTTGCCGTAGTGGTCCGCGCGGAGCCCGAGCACCACCCGCGTACGGTCCGGGCCGGTGTCGGAACCGGCGCACAGCACATGGATGAATCGCGTCCGCTGATCCTCGTCCGGGCACCGGGTGAAGACCTCCTCGAACTGGTCGACGACGAGTACCGCGCAGCCGCCGGACCGCTCCGCGATGCTGGGCAACCGTCCGGCCAGCAGATGCCGTTCCACCTCATCCAGAGGCTTCCCGGTGGCCGCCGTCAGCCGTTCGGCGAGAGCCTGCAGCGGCTGGGCTCCCGGCGCCGCCAGCAGCACCGCCGGCCAGGGACTCGTCCGGTCCGCATCGTGCCGGCGGTCCAGGCCGGCCAGCAGCCCGGCACGCAGGATCGAGGACTTGCCCACCCCGGAGGACCCCACGAGCACCACTGGACGGTGACCGGTATCGCTCCCGGTGACCTCGCCCAGCAGGCGCTGGACGACATCCTCCCTGCCGAAGAACCGTTCGTGGTCCTCCGCTTGGAACGGCTCCATCCCCGGATAGGGACACGCAGAGTCGTCAGGTGGCTGGAATGAAGTGTCATCGGGCTCCGGGGCGGGCTGGTAGGCGGGATTGGAGGCAAGGACGAGTTCCCCGGCCCTGCCGTCGCTCTGCCGGTGCGGCCGGGCCGCCGCGTCCTGCAGGCGCCGGTCGAGGTAGCCGTAGACGTGGTCGAGGGTCAACCGGACCGGGCCGGCGGGGTCACCCTCGTGCAGGAGCCGCAACAGCTCGCCGGTGAACAGGGTGTGGCGCTCGCCCGGCGGAGCATAGGAGACCGCGTAGTGGGACGCCGAGGTCAGCAGGTAGCTGCCGCGTGGCCGGGCGGAGGCGTAGGGATCCCGTTGGCGGTCGCGGCCGGTCGCGGCCGCCAGCCCGGAAAAGCAGCAGTCGAGCATGACCACGGTGCTGGCGGGCAGGTCCGCGAGAATGTCGCGGATGGTCTGATAGGAGGCCGACCGGGCGATCCGGTCTCCAGCGAGGCTGGCATGCGTGGCCAGGTAGAGCCGATCCCCTGGCCCGAGCAGGCCGTGCCCCGCGAAGTAGAAGAGAACGACGCCGGTGGCCTGTGCGGCGATCTCCTCCACCGCGTCGAGCACAGCGCCTTCGTCGGCGGGGTCGATGATGGTGCGGATGTGTGCGGGCTCCATGCCGCACACCTCTTCGAGTGCCCGCCGCAGATCCTCGACCGTGGTGGCCACCGACGGCAGATCCGGCAGGCCCGACGCGTCGGTGTGCCGGCTTGTTCCCACCAGTACCGCCCGCGCACCCATCCCCGCCAGGTCACCGAGCGGTGGTCGCCGGGGTGCCGTCATCCGTCCGAGCCTTTCATCCACGCCCCTATTGCCGGGCGCTCTTATTCGGCTGGTGCGGCGGGAGGCCGCGCGGTCTCGTCGGATGGCACCGTGCCAGGTTCCAAGGACCGGGCGAGTTGTTGGGCCAATTCACCCACCTGTCGCGCGTCCAGCCCGCGGACGTGCTCGGCCGCCACTGCGATCGTGGTTCCGTCAGGTCGGGTGACGGTCACGGTCTGGTTCCCGGTGCGGCGCTGCACCCACGTCACCAGCGCGGCGGCCAGCACTGTGGCGACCCCTCCCGGTTCCAGGACCACGGTGAGGAGATCTGCGGCCGTCCCCATGGTCCCGGCCGCGGGCTCGCCCGTCGCGCGACGACGGATCCGGCCACGCAGCTGCGGCTCCCTGGCAAGCCAGGTTCCCAACGGCGCAGCGCCGCCATCGGTCCGCTCACTGCCGTCCTGCACCGCGATGACGACATCCATAGTCCGTATTGTGCTCTTTTGGCTGTACGGGGTGCGGGCATGGGTGCGGACCCTGGAGCACCCCGACAACCGGCGAGCACCCACGCTTCGCACCGGAATGGCCACCGCGTACTCTGTGCCTCCTCGTGCCCGGTTATGGGGAATCGCGGCGAAACGGGACCAGCTGCCGGGCATCCGCCGCCCGGACAGCAGGGGGCAGTGATCGGGGTGGACACCGAAACGGCAACGGGGGCTGCTGTGGGTATTGCCATGGTCGACGCGGTCAGGATGGCCGCGGACAACAAGCGGGCACATGAGGCCCTGACCGCCCGGCATGAGCGTTTGGTCCGGCGGACGGCGGACGGCGGACGGCGACGCTGTGCTCACCATCGACCCGAACTGGTGAAACGGGGCGTGAAGCTGGATGGGGGATCCGCGACGACATCCACGAAGCCTTCCGCACCCTCGGCTGCGCCATCACCCGCTGGCGACGGCTGAAGGCCTCATTGTGTTAGGAGTCCTTGTTCGTTCAGCGGATGCCCGGCTGGTGGGCAAGCATTTGCTCGACGATTTGAAGATCTTTTTTGATTCGATCGAGGACGGCTGTCGCACCGTCTTCGTGCCCGTCGGTGGGGTTCTGCCGCAGCAGGCTTCGGACTGCCATATCGGACAGGATGCGTCCGGTTTCAACCACGGTCGTGCTGCCACCCGGCTGGTACCACCAGGAGGCGAACAGCACCATCCCGCTCAACGCTCGTGCTGCAATCGCCTCGTTGACGGGATGGAACAGGCCGCACCGGATACCGTCGGCGATCGTCGATTCCACAGTTCTTTCGAAACCATGCCATATCTCCTTGTATAACCGGGAGACCTCGGGCGGAAGGTTTGTCTCGCTCCGGCTGACCAGCCGGGTGCGCTCGGGGTGACGGAGCGCTGCTTCCACTGTCCCCATCATGATTTTCTTCAGTCGCAGATCTGGCCGTGAAGCCAGGTTTTCAGGCATATTGATGACAAATGCCGAGTTGGCCAGAGTGTCACGGGCGATCTTGGCCACCAGATCGTCCTTACTTGAGACATAGTGATACAGAGCTGGGCGGCTCACCCCCAGGGCATCTGCGACGTCCTGCAGGGTCGTACCGGCGTAGCCCCGCGTCGCGAACAGCTCCGCGGCGGCGTCCAGGAGCGCTGACTCAAAGGCCTCCCGCCGGGAGGACGAACGACCGCTGCTCGGACGGACCAGACCCGCAGCGAACCGGGTGTCCGTCTCGCTCTGTATGTCCCCGATTGCGACACCTGTGTCCTCGGGCGGTGCCGGCTCCCTCACCCTTCCGAGTGTAGAGATGAGCCGGCCGTGGTTGGCAGGCCTGGAGGAGCGAAAAAGATGCGGTAAATTCCTGGGTTCAACATCGTTGTCGAAAGTTCGACTCGCATGTAACCTTGCCCATACTTCACATGATGTTGGAGGTGGCCGGTGGGTCAGCCAGACGAGAACGGTGCTCAGGCGTCGGAAGCCGAACCCCGGGTGCTGTTCGGCTTCAACGTTCGAGGCGAGAAGAAGGAGATCCGTCGGCTGGACAGGCTCGGAGCGGACTCGCTGTGGGCGAGTGGTCATGTCGCGGCACCGCTTCCCACTCCGGAGGCGCTGGTGAACCTGGGGCTCCTCGCCGCGCTCACCGAGCGGCCGCGCATCGGAACCGCGGTGCTCCTGCTTCCGCTGTATCCGCCGGCAATCGTCGCGAAGCAGGTGGCGTCGATCGATCGGGTGAGCGGGGGGCGGGTCACGCTGGGGGTGGGGGTCGGTGGGGAATATCCGCAGGAGTTTGATGCCTGCGGTGTGCCGGTCGCCGGCCGCGGCTACCGGGTCGACGAACAGATTCGCGTCTTACGGGACCTGTGGACCGGCGAAGCGGTCGATGGGGCCGGCCCGCATTACCCGTTCCAGGGCGTGCGGATCTCCCCGCCGCCCGTCCAGCCCGGTGGTCCACGGATACCGATAGCGGGGACGAAGGCGCCGGCGATGCGGCGAGCCGCGACCATCGGCGACGGATGGATGCCCTATCTGTTGTCTGCGGACCGGTACGCCGAAACGGTCCGGACGGTTCGCGCCCAGGCCGACGCCATCGGACGTAAGCTCGACAGCTTCGAATGGTTCCAGTTTCTGTTCATCGGTGTAGCGGACCGGCCCGAAGACGCCTACGCCGACATGGCGCAGATGTTCGGCTCAGTCTGGTCACGGGACCTGCGCGGACTCATCCACCGCGTGACCGCCGCAGGTACCCCGGAACAGGTTGCCGCACGGGTGCAGGCCTACGTGGATGCGGGGGCACGCCACATGATTTTTCAGCCGAGCGGTGCGGACCTCGACGAGTCCCTCCGCAACGCGGAACGCATCACGCACGAGGTACTGCCCTTGATAACCCTTTCCAGGCGGGTGGAGGCGACAGACGAATGCTGATGGGCGACATATTGTCACTGGCAGCCGCGAACTGGCCGCAACGGGTGGCGCTGGTCACGGGGAACGAACGCCGGACATTTTCGGACCTGCACGCGGACTCGTTACGGCTGGCGAACGGCCTTTCCCGGATCGCATCGCCGGGAGACCGGATCGCGATCCTGGCTCGCAATGTGCCCGCCTATGTCGAGGCTCTCTACGGTGTACCGACCGCCGGCATGGTACTCACCCTGCTCAACTACCGGATCCATCCCAGGGAATGGGCTGAGATCATAGCTGCGGCCGGCGCCCGGGTGCTGATTGTCGACCGGGAGTTCGTCGACGAACTCCGGCCCGTGCTCGGCGACGTCCCAGCCATCGAACACATGTTCGTAATTGGTGGTCCATCGGACGGCCGCGGCTCCTCCTACGAGGAGCTGGTCGCATCGGCCTCACCCACCCGTCCTCAGGTGGAAGTGTCAGATTCCGACACGGCATGGCTGGTTTATACGAGCGGTACGACCGGGAGCCCCAAGGGGGCGATGATCACCCATCGTGGAATCATCACAGCGGCCATGACAATGATGCTCGCGGTCTCGCCGACGGAGCGTGACCGGATGCTGATGACCTTCCCCATGTGCCATGTTTCCGCGTTTCAGGTCCCCACCTACCACCTGTGCGGAGTGCCGACTGTCCTGATGCCCGCGTTTGAGCCGAGCGCGTTCCTGGAACTGGTGGCGGAACACCGAATCACGATCACTTCGCTGGCGCCGACGATGGCGGCTTTCGTGCTCCGGTATCCGGGCTATGACACGGCCGACCTGTCCTCCATCCGCCGACTGGGATACGGCGGGATGGCCATGCCCACGAGCACTGCCCGCGCTTTGGCGGACCGGCTGGGACCGGTTTTGGTGACCGGCTTCGGCCAGACCGAGTCAACCGGATGGGTGACGGCTCTCAGTCCTGAGGACCATGTTCGTGCGCTGTCGGGTCAGGAGCAACTGTTGGAGTCCTGTGGCCGGCCGTTGCCGCTGACCGCCGTCGCGGTCATGGATGAGCAGATGCGGCGATGCCCCGCCGGCACCCCCGGTGAGCTGGTCATCCGCGGTGATCTGGTTACCAGTGGTTATTGGAACGACGAAAAGGCCACCGCCGCCGCGTTCACCGATGGGTGGCTGCACACCGGTGACGTGGCGACCGTGGATAAAGAAGGATACGTTTATCTTGTCGACCGCATCAAGGATATGATCATAACTGGTGGACAGAACGTGTACTCCACGCAGGTGGAGCAGGTCCTCCATAAGCACGAGGCCGTGTCGGAAGCTGCCGTTATCGGTGTTCCCGACCCGGTATGGGGGGAGAGTGTGGTAGCTGTGATTGTTCCCCGGCCCGGTGCACACGTGGACCCCGAGGACATCCTCAGGACCTGTCGGGCGCAGCTTGCCGGTTACAAGAGCCCGCGGAAGATCCATGTGGTTGCCGAACTTCCCAAAAACATCACCGGCAAGGTCCTCAAGCGCGAGCTCCGCGGCCGGTACGCGCCTGCGACAGCTCTCTGATCACCACGACATTGGGTAGTCTTGGATGTCATCAGGTCTCCGTCCCATACGTGGAGGTGGCCGCCCCGTCTGCAGCTGACGGTATTGATTGTATTCACCCTGTCGTGCAGGGTGAAATTGCTCAACGTCTGTTCCAGGCTTATGCACAGGCTGGTGTCAAAGTAAATATCGTATATGGCGCGACCCAGTTCGGGCCAATGGTTATTACGAAAGCAGGATCCGCTGCAGAGAATGTCTATCTGGTTGGCGGCTTTGCGCCATCGACCGCCAAGGGCAATATCGAGGTCGATACCTTCAACGCTCTGGACAAGCGGATCGCGGGGGCTTGCCGGGCTACCGTTCACCGCCCGGATTCCCGCCGCCGCCGGCGTCGTCACCCGGCACGGATCGGGCGCCGGGATGTCGTTGCCCGGCCGGGCCCTGCGCAAATGTGGTCAGCATCGTGGTGGTGACGGTGGTGACGAAGTTCTGTACTACGGGTCCGGCCGCGCCGGACCCGCACACATCGGTTACGCCGCATACCCACGCGCTGGTACCGGCGTCGAACACTCCCGCGCCCGAGTCGGCGGTGTAGTAACTGACGTCGGAATGGTCGGGCCGGCCATGACAGAGCACCGGTGAATGTGCGAGGACCTCGATCCGCGACGGTGTCGGATAGGTGAGGTCGACCCGGTCGTACTCGGATCCGATCATTCCGGGAATACGGCTGCCCGCGCTCAACCCGGTTCCGGCGAACAGCCAGTGCCCGGGGTCGCGGACCACGAGGTCGGCATGTACCGGATTGCACTGGTACATGCCACCGGTGAGCGAGCTCTCCGGTCTCGCATTCGGCGGAGACGGCCAGTTCGCGGTCACGGCGGCGTCGTCGACGCCGTTCAACGGGTCCTCGGCCGCGACCTTGTAACCGGTTTCCAGCCGGTCCGGCCCGAACGCGGTCGGTCCCAGCCGAATTCGTCGGAACACCGCGTTCGCGCCCAGGAAAGCCAGATTCACCCCGCGGTCCCGGGCCCGCGTCAACGCGTCCCGCATCGCGGGCGAATAGTACTCGTCATGCCCCATGGAAACGACCGCGCGGGCGCCGTCCAACAACGCTGGATCGCCGTGGAGGTCGATATCCGTTGCATAGGCGACGGGCAGCCCGAGTTTCTCGGCGAGGATGATGACCGGGGCTTCGTTTCCGGTGAAGTCCGCGGCGCCGTCGCCATAGTCGTACGGTCGGTCGAACGAGACGACCCGGGCCCGGTCGTTGAATCCCTTCGGGCCGTGGTAAAGGCTGTATCCACCCCACGCGTTGTATGCCTGCCAGGTTGTCACCGCCGCGAGCAGTACCA
>NZ_CAUVXL010000113.1:0-48029 GCF_963555915.1 Protofrankia sp. Cas4 | reverse complement strand
TGGTCCGCACCAACCTGCTTCGGGAGTGGGTGACCGGTGTGCAGGGCGCGCTGTGCGATTCCTGCCGTCCTGCATTCAGCGGCGATTCATCCGAGAGCAACGTCGTCCGGCGAGTGTTTGTCTGACAGCCAGTCGCCAATCGCACGGCTGAATTAGGGCGGCATGGCCGAACTGCGACGGCCCGGCATGCGCCGTCGCATACCGGATGATCGTGCGAAGGAAGGGCTGGTCGTGAACTCTGCCTCGACATCGAGTGTGGTCGCTCCCGCCATACCGCCGGCTTTCGGTGCGTTCGACCCGGCACCGGAACGGCGCGCCGATCCTTACCCGAGCTACCGCGCCCTGCGCGAGGCCGATCCGTTCTACCGCCTGCCGTTGGGTGCGCAGCAGGTCACGATCCTCACGCGCTACCAGGACTGTGTGACCGTTCTCCAGGGCGCGGAGTGGGGCCGCAGCGAAGAAGGAACCAATGCGTGGCGCCCGAGTGACGCGCTCGACGGCGGGCTCCGGTCGTTTCTGCGGATGAATCCGCCCAATCACACCCGGCTGCGCGGACTGGTCAGCAAGGCTTTCACTCCCCGAGTCATTTCCGGTCTGCGGCCCCGGATCACCGCACTCGTCGACTCCCTGGTCGACGCCGCGCAGGCCGCGGGCGAGGTGGATCTGATCGACGTGTTCGCCCGCCCGCTCCCGCTGCGCCTTATCTGCGAACTGCTGGGCGTGCCCGCGCGGGACGAGGAGACGTTCCGGGGCTGGGCGGCCGCGCTGACCCGTGGGCTCGATCCGGACCATCTACTTACACCCGCCGAACTGGCCCAGCGCGTCGACGCCACCCGTGAGTTCGACGCCTATTTCACGGATCTGATCACGGACCGGCGGAACCGGCCTACGGATGATCTGCTCAGCAACCTGGTGGCGGTGCGCGAACAGGGTGACCGGCTGACCGAGGCCGAACTGCTGGAACTCTGTGCGTTGCTGCTGGTCGCCGGGTACGAGACCACGGTCAATCTGATCGGCAACGCGGTTCTGGCACTGGTGCGTAATCCCGACCAGCTCGCGACCGTGCACGCTGATCTCGACCTGGTACCTGCGGTTATCGACGAGACGCTGCGCTACGACCCACCCATACAGTTCATCGGACGCTTTGCGCTACAGGATACCGAGGTGTCCGGGCGTGCCTTCAGATCAGGCGATGTCGTCGTCACCCTGTTGGCCGCCGCCCAACGGGACCCCGACGCCTTCGGGGATCCGGAGCGGTTCGACATCACCCGCTACGGCGGGCCGGCCCCGGCCCTTCGGCACCTCGGTTTCGGCCTGGGCATCCACTACTGTCTCGGCGCGCCGCTCGCCCGCCTTGAGACAGAGATCGCTCTGCGGGCGCTCATCCGCCGCGCTCCGCGCCTCGCTCTGAGCACAGACCAACTCGCCTACCGGGCACACCTGGTCGTGCGTGGCCTCCAGACCCTCCCCGTCCGGCTGGCGCCCTGACGGCGACGAAACCGCGGTCAAGCCCGGGTGGCGGGTGGCAGCTGCCCAGGTAGGGACGGACGTGCCCGACCGGACCGGACGACGCCCGCCACCACAGCGGGCCGCAGCAGCGCGGTGGGAGCCTCCACGAGGTTCAGCACATTCATCAGCGCGCCGGCCACCGTGGCATCGTGATGTGCGGCGATCTGTACCCGCTCGCCGTATGCCCCGACCAGCCGGCCGCGTAGGCTGCGTCGCCCCTGCACGCCGGGATAGCGAAGGTCTGCGCCGGTTGCCATCTCCCATGCGGCGTCCACGAGGCGGCCGGCCTGCCGGTAGAAGCGCGCGGGCAGATCCGGGCCACCGGCCTCCAGACAGGTCCGCAGGGCCAGCGCCTGCTGGGCCGCCACCGTCATCCCCTGGGCGTAGAGCGGATTGAAGCTGCAGATCGCGTCGCCGATGGCGAGGAACCCGACGGGCGGGTTCGTCAGACGCTCGTAGCGTCGACGCAGCGAACCGGAGAAGCGGTGGGGGATCGGGTCACTGAGCGCTTCCGCCGAAGCGACCAGGTCGTGGATGTCGGGAACGGGCAGCGTCCGGGCGAACGCCTCGAAACCGTCGGGGTCCGTCGGCGGATGGTCGCCGAGCATCCCGGCAAGCGTTATCTGCCAACGCTCGCCCTCGAGCGCTACAGCTCCGCCGCCACGGAACCCGGGCATCGTCGAAATGATGATCGAGCGGTGACCGTCAAGGTCGTCGGGCTTACGGCGGTAGAACCGCGACGCATAGCCGAGGTCCACGTCGACCCGCTGCTCCGACGGCCGGGGCAGGCCGAGGGCGGCGAGCCAGTCCGGGCCGCGGGAACCGCGTCCGGTCGCGTCGACGACGAGGTCCGCACCGACGAACTCCGCACCGACGAACTCCGCCCGCTCGCCGGCCGCCGGCCCCGGGCCCGAGCCCGGCCCGGGGCCATCCGAAACGGTTCGGGCCGATCGCAGGACCCGCACGCCGATGATGTGCCCGGGAGCGCCGGGAGCTGCGACAAGCTCGGTCGCGGCTGCCCGCTGGATGAACTCCACCCCCGCGGTCCCGCGCAGACTCGTCCGGATGACGGCTTCCAGCAGCGGTCTGCTGGCGAGTATCGAGATCAGCCCGGTCTCGGTCGGGTGGACCCGCAGCCCCCGTAGGTACCAGCGGGAACCGACCAGCGTCTCGATCGTGGGAGCACCCCTCGCGCCGAGTTCGGCGGTCAGTCCGGGAAACAGTTCCTCCATGATCTGACGGCCACGGTCGAGGAGGCCGTGCAGGTGGCGACCCTGGGGCACGCCGCGACGCGGGTCTGCCTCGGGGTCGGCATCGGGGTCGGCATCGGGGTCGGCAAGGACGTCCCGCTCGAACACGGTGACCCGGTCGAAGGTTGCCGCGAGCACCCGGGCGGCGAGCAGCCCGGCGATGCCGGCGCCCAGGACGACCGCGTGGCCACGGCCGTCGGCGGTCTGGGGAACCAGCGCGGGCCGGCTCCGAAACGGATCATCAGTGTCGGACGTGAATTCCTGCTTCGGCTTCCGGACTGTCCCACCGTGTACCATCACGCCTCCGTGGCCGTCCTGTGTTCGCCACCGACAGGTGGTCCACCGCCAGCATGGTCGGGTCATCTCGAATCTTATTCTCGTCTGTTTGGCCGGCTTTTTAATTATTGAGCCATCCGATAGATCCATTCATGGACGCAATGATGCGACGGGATGTGGCGTGGCCGGTCGGACGAAAACCCGTCGGGATCTTGCCTCGGTATGTCAATGAACCGTTCACCGTGGCGCCAGTCGGATCTGCTGGTATAGCTTTTTACCGGACGATCTGACACGTTCGGCGATTTCTGTTCCCGACGTGGGCGTCAGCGTATCCGCCGGTGCGCTCGACGCTGACGACCGGTGACCGGAGAAGCGTCGAAGAATCGTGAGAGGGAGCCGAAATGGACGTGGCAACCAGCCCGGCGAACACGCGGACCGACATGGTCGTACCGCCCCTGTTGGGCGAGCTGTTCGATCCGGCGAACCGCGCCGATCCGTACTCCCGATACGAGGAGCTACGAGCCGCCGGACCACTCCACATGTCAGCCATCGGGTTGCACCTGGCAACCCGTTACACAGACTGCGTCAAGATCCTGCAGAGTGCGGACTGGGGGCACGACAAGGAAGCCGAGCAACTGCACCCCACCATCCCGGCAGCGGCCTTCCCCGACACGTTCCTGTGGATGGAGCCACCCGACCACACTCGGCTACGCGGCCTGGTCACCAAGGGATTCACCGCGCGGCGGGTGGCCGAGCTCCGGCCGCGCATCACCGAACTGGTGGACAGCCTTTTTGACGCCGCGCTGGACGCCGGCGAGTTCGATCTGATCGAGATGATGGCCTACCCGCTGCCGCTCACCATGATCTGCGAGATTCTGGGCGTGCCCGCCGAGGATCATCCACTCGTGCAGAAGTGGTCGCAGGCGCTCTCGCGCGCGTTCGATCCCGACGTCTACATGACGGCCGAGGCGCTGGCCGCCCGCAACACGGCGCTGCCGGAGTTCGCCGCATACTTCCGTCAACTTGTTGACGAACGGCGGCGCAGCCCCGGCGACGACCTGATCAGTTCCCTGGCCGCGGTGGAGGACCAGGGCGACAGGCTCACCGCGGAGGAAGTTCTCGGCACCTGCATCACCCTGATCATCGCGGGTCACGAGACGACCGTGAACCTGGTCGGCAACGGTGCCCTTGCCCTGTTGCGCAACCCCGACCAGCTCGATCTGTTGGGCACGAGGCCGGAGCTGATACCCAGGGCCGTGGACGAGCTGCTCCGTTACGACTCGCCCATTCACATGAACACCCGTGCCGCCAAGCGGGAGCTCGTGATCGGTGGGCGGACCTTCGCTCCCGGGGAAGGCGTGGTCGCTCTGATCGCCTGCGCGAACCGTGACCCTGACGCCTACGACGAACCAGACCGGCTCGACGTCACCCGATTCTACGGCGAACGCCCGGTCTCGCGTCATTTGTCCTTCAGTCTCGGCCACCACTACTGCCTGGGCGCGCCACTCGCCCTGCTGGAGATGGAGATCTTCCTCGACGCGCTGGTGAGTCGGGTCAGATCCACCGAGCTGCTCAGCGCCACCCCTCCGTACAAGCCGAACATCCTCATCCGCGGTCTGGCGGGTCTGCCCGTCCGATTCCAGGCCTAAGCCCGGCGTGCCGGAGACCTCGGGGGCGGGTTACGGCCACCGGCCTCAGGGTCTCCAGCTACGCGAAAACCACCGGCAGCGTCGCTTTGGCCTCGACCAGGTCAGGCTGCCGTTCTGGTGGTCTCCAGGACGGCTTCGACGTCGACGGTGACGTCGATCATGTCGCTGACGACGACGCCGCCACGGTCGACCACGTCGTTCCAGCTCACGCCGAAGTCGTGCCGGTTGATACGGGTCGCGGCGACGAAACCCGCACGTCGCCGTGGCCCGAGGTTCTGGCCGTTCTCCCACCAGGGCGTATCCCACTGGCCCAGATATGTCACGGCCAGAGTCACCGGGCGGGTGGTCCCACGGATGGTCAGCTCCCCGGTGACGTCGAACTCCGTCGCGCTCACCTGGGTCACCCGCGTTCCCGTGAACGTCCATGTCGGATGGTGGTCCACGTCGAAGAAGTCGGCACTGCGCAGGTGGGCGTCCCGGTTGGGTTCGCCGGTGTACACCCCGGTCGCGTCCAGCGTCGCCTCGATGCGTGCGTTCTCGGGTTCGTCCGGGTCGACCTCTATGGACCCGCGAATGTTCTTGATCTGCCCTCGCACGTAGGTGACCATCATGTGCCTGGCCGTGAACTGCGCGCCGGTGTGACCGGGTTCGAAGAACCAGCTCGTCGCCGCCACTGTTTGTTCCTTCCCTCGGAGATGTCGGCCACACGACCGGCACGGCCGCCAGGAGTCACCCCGACCACGTCGACCACGTCGTGTAGCCGTCCTACCCACGGCTGGCGGTGACGGCACCATCACCAGGCGTGTGGTTTCGGGTGGACGGGTCGTGTTGGCCGCCTGTCGGCGGGTAGCGCTGCGTTCACTCGTAATGATGTTGCTTATCGGCCGGTATCCTGAACTGTCGGTGGATCGGTGCATAGATCGCCGACATCGCCCGATGATCGTCTGATCTCTGTGTGCGCAGCCGCCAGGGCCGGCCTTCGCGGTAGACGGAGGTATCGATCATGATTGGATCGGTCACATGAAGGATCTTGTCGGGCAAACGTTCCTGGTGACCGGCGCCAACACCGGGATTGGTCTGGCTACGGCCTGTGATCTTGCTCTGCGTGGCGGGCGGCTGTACATCGCCTGCCGATCGGAGGCCAAGGGGCGAGCCGTCGTTGACGACATCGTGCGGACGACCGGGAACGAGGCCGTCGCCTTCCTTTCCCTGGACCTTGCCGACCTGGCGTCCGTGCGTCGGTGCGCCGAGGACTTCCTCGCTCTGGGTCAGCCGCTGCACGGGCTCATCAACAACGCCGGTGTCGCTGGGCATCAGGGCATCACCCGGGATGGCTTCGAGCTGGCTTTCGGGGTCAACCACCTCGGCCATTTCCTGCTCACCACCGCCGTGCTCGACTGCCTGGTGGCTAGTGCGCCTGCTCGCGTTGTCACCGTCTCCAGCGACGGGCATTACCGGGCCAAGGGAATTGACTTCACAATGCTACGCAAACCCACGCACAGCATCACCGGATTTCCCGAATATGCGGTGTCCAAGTTGTGCAACGTACTGTTCACCCAGGAGCTCGGCCGTCGGCTGGCCGGTCGTGGTGTCACGACATACGCCGTGAACCCCGGCGCGGTGGCGTCCGACATCTGGCGGCGGGTGCCCTGGCCGATCCGGCCGCTGATCAAAATGCCGATGCGCTCCACCGAGGACGGCGCCCGCACATCGGTCTACTGCGCCACGGCCCCGGAGCTGGCGGGCGTGACCGGCCGTTTCTACGACAACTGCCGCGAACGGCAACCGAGCCGGGTCGTCAGCGAGGAGCTCGCCCGGCTGTTGTGGGAACACAGCGAAACCTGGACGGCGGCCTAACCCCGCGTACAGCTACCGGCGCGCAGCGGCGTCAGTCGCGGGTCGGTCGGCCGGCGTCGCGTACCGGTCGGGCCTGCCACAGGCTGACCAGCATCGTGATCAGGATCACCAGGCCGCCGAAGATGAGGCTGCCGCCCGTCCACGGAGAGGAGAAAGGCAGCGCTTCCACGACAATCCACGCGACGCCGGCGGCAACCATGGCCAGCCCGAAGACGATCGTGAAAACGGATGACCACACCGCCGCCGCGGCCTGGTCAGCAAGGTCGGCGGCCTTCTGCCGCGCCCGTTCGAACCGTCGCCGGGCCCATGGGTACTCCAGACTCAGGATGAAGAACCCCAGCGCGACGATGAGGAATCCCGGGCCGGGCAGGGCGAGCAGCGCAACCCCCACCCCGAGCACGCCCACTCCGAGCACGGTCACCACGATCCGGCGGACCAGGCGGGCACTCCTGTTGAGCACCGCGGAACCGCCTTTCCGCGGGACGTCATGCGGGACCGGTTGACCAGACGCCGCCGTGTCCGCTGCGTGTCCATCGGCCGAGTGCCACCTGCGGTGGGACATTGTTGCCACGGTACCCAGAGTTGCCACGGTACCCAGCGAACGGAGCGTGCGATCGTTGGCCGTGGCCGTGGCCGTGGCCGTGGCCGTGGCCGTGGCCGCCCTGGGCGGGCCGTTCCCGGAAGGAAACCGGTGGCACGCAGGCGAGTGACCACACATTCCCGCGTCCCCCAGGTTCTGTCGAGCCGTGGGGAGTTCGCCGAGTTCCTCCGCCAGGAGACCACCGGTGGCTTCCTGCTGCTGGGAGCCACCCTGATCGCCCTGGTGTGGGCAAACGTCGCCGGTGGCACGTACCGGGAGGTCTGGGATGCGCAGCTGGGCTTCGGCCCGTCCTGGTTGCATCTGAACCATCTGAGCGCCGGGGCGCTGGTGGCCGACGGCCTGCTCGCGGTGTTCTTCTTCGTCGCGGGCCTTGAGCTCAAGCGGGAACTCGTCGTCGGGGAGCTCTCGGACGCTCGCGCCGCTGTCCTGCCGGTCGTCGCGGCGCTCGGCGGCATGGTCGCCCCGGCTCTGGTGTTCCTGGCGGTCGCCCGGGGCGCGCCGGGGGCGTCTAACGGCTGGGCGATCCCGGTGGCCACCGACATCGCCTTCGCACTCGGTGTGCTGGCCCTGGCCGGGACGAACCTGCCCACCTCGATGCGGGTGCTGTTGCTGAGCCTGGCGGTCGTCGACGACATCGGCGCCATCATCCTGATAGCTGTTCTGTTCACCAGCGGGCTCGAACCGGTCTGGCTGGGCGCGGCCGTGCTTCTGCTGGCCGGCTATGCGTTCGCTCAGCGGCGACGGTGGACCTCGCCGCTGCTCTACATCCCACTGGCTCTGGGTGTGTGGATATGCGTACACGCTTGCGGGATACACGCGACCGTCGCCGGTATCGCCCTGGCGCTGCTCACCCGGGTGCACGCCGACCCCGGTGAGGGCCTCTCACCCGCCGTGCGCCTTGAGCACAGACTGCATCCGCTCTCGGCCGGACTGGTCGTGCCGCTGTTCGCGCTCGCCGAGGCCGGGGTGCCGATCACGGTGACGGCGCTGCGTGCCGTGTTCGAGGACCCTGTGTCCCAGGGCATCATCGCCGGGCTCGTCGTTGGCAAGGTGATCGGTGTTCTCGGCGGTGTGTGGCTCGCGGTGCGGGTCGGCGCGGCGCGGCTGCTCGTCGGGCTCGGCTGGCGCGGGGTGACCCCGATCGGTGTGCTGGCCGGTATCGGGTTCACCGTCAGCCTGCTGATGTCACGGCTTGCCCTCGACGACTTCGGCGCCCAGCAGCGGGCCGCCACCGCGGTGCTCGTCGCGTCCGTGGCGGCCAGTGTCCTCGCAATGATCGTTATGAGGCTTGTCGGTCGTGCGAAACCCACCGTCCGCGGCGGGTGAATTTGTCGGTGCGGCGTCTCGCCAGCAGCTGGTGATGTTTGGCAGGATGCCGGCTGTGAGTGGACTCCTTGCAGGTAAGCGCATCCTCGTCACCGGCGTCCTGACGGACGCGTCCATCGCGTTCGGGGTCGCCCGGATCGCCCAGGAACAGGGCGCGACGGTGGTGCTGACCGGATTTGGCCGCGGGCTGTCGCTGACCCGCCGGATCGCCAAGCGGCTCCCCGACGAGGCTCCCGTCATCGAGTTGGACGTGACCGACGAAGAGCACCTGAGCGCATTGGCCGACCGGATCCTTGAGCACACCGACGGGTTGGACGGTGTCCTGCACGCGGTTGGCTTCGCGCCCGAATCCGTGCTGGGCGGCAAGCCGTTCGTGGAGGCACCCTGGGCCGATGTCGCCACCGCCGTGCAGGTCTCGACCTGGTCGCTGGCCTCCCTGTGCCGGGCGACCCTGCCGTTGTTCGGTGAGCGGGTTTCGGTCGTCGGGCTCGACTTCGACGCGGCTGTGGCCTGGCCGTCCTATGACTGGATGGGTGTGGCCAAGGCCGGGCTGGAGTCCGCGACCCGCTATCTCGCTCGTGATCTCGGACCTCGGGGCGTCCGGGTCAACCTGGTTGCGGCGGGGCCGCTGCGCACGATGGCAGCCAAGAGCATCCCCGGCTTCGAGCGGTTCGAGGCTGTCTGGGACGAGCGCGCGCCGCTCGGCTGGAACATCCATGACACCGGCCCCGCGGCCCAGGCCTGCGTGGCGCTGCTGTCGGACTGGTTCCCCGCCACCACCGGAGAGATCATTCATGTGGACGGCGGTGTGCACGCGATCGGTACGTGATCGGCACGTGATCCGTAGGCGGATCCATACGTGATCGGTACGTGCGGCCTCGCGGTGGTCGTCCGCCGGGAACCGGCTGGCGGACGACCCGGCTGGCGGACGACCCGGCTGGCGGACGACCCGGCTGGCGGGACGCGGCTCGGTCAGCGCAGGAACGCCTGGCCGCCGTCGAGCGCGATCGTCGTACCGGTCATGTAGCTGGCGGCGTCGCTGCACAGAAAGGCGACCACGTCCCCGATGTCGTGGCGCGGGTCGCCCAGCCGGCCCAGCGGGATGTTGCTCAGACTCCGGGCGTACTCCTCGGGTTGCGCCTGCGCCCACGCATCCGCGGCGGGGCTGGTGGACGCGGGCAGCACGGTCAGAACCCGGATTCCGTCCTTGCCCCACTCCGCGGCAGCCACCCGGCCTAGCGTCTGGGTCGCGGCCTTGACCGACGCGTAGACACCCCGGCCGACCGGCATCGGATTCACCGAGGTCGAGCTGCCCAGGTTGATCACAACGCCGCCGTTACGCAGATACGGATAGGACGCGCGCATCAGCCGGAAGGTGGCGAGCGTCCCGGATTCCCAGCATGCCTGGAGAACGGACTCCTCGACGTCGAGGATGGAGCCGAGCGCGGTCTGCTGGGCGTTGTTGACGAGAATGTCCAGACCGCCGAGCCCGTCGACCGTCGCGGTCACGCTCCTGGCGATGTCCTCGGGCCGGGTCACGTCGGCGGGGATGGTCAGCGCCCGGCCGCCGAGCTCATGGACCTCCTTGGCGACCTCGATCAGTTTTGACTCGGTCCGCCCGACGAGGGCGACAGCCGCGCCCTGCGCGGCGACGGCCAGGGCGATGCCACGGCCGACCCCCTGCCCGGCGCCGGTGATCAGGGCCTTGCGGCCGACGAGCGTCCCCGCCATCGCCGTTCTCCATTCCATGTCGAGTTTGTTTTGTTAGATTTAACTTATCTGCCTGCTTGATGATGCGTCGACCATTCGGAGGTGGACTGCTTGACCGGCAGTCTGGACAACCGCTTAGCGATCGTCACCGGCGCCGGATCGGGTATCGGACGGGCGACCGCGCGCCTGCTCGCCGCCCACGGCGCTCATGTGGTGGTCAATGATCTTGTGCCCGAGCGGGCGAAGGAAACGGTCGCTCAGGTGAGTTCCGAGGGCGGTAGCGCCGAGGAGTACGCCGGTGACGTCACCCTGTCGGCGTTTGTCGACCAGCTCGTCGCCGATGTCGTGGCTACCTGGGGACGGCTCGACATCCTGCACAGTAACGCCGGTGCCGGGCTGGCTCAGGGGCCGCTGGTATCCATCGAGGACGACGGTTGGCAGGCGGACCTCGCGCTCAACCTCGGCGCCAGCTTCTTCTTTTTGCGTGCGGCGCTGCGGGCCATGGTTCCCGCCGGCCGGGGTTCGATCATCTGCACGGCATCCACCGCGGGTCTGGCTGCCGTTCCCGGCGTCGCCCCGTACGGGTCCGCCAAGGCGGGGCTCCTGCAGCTGGTCCGTTCGGCCGCCGTCGAGTACGGGCCGAAGGGGATCCGGGTGAACGCCGTCGTACCGGGATCCGTCGCAAGCGCGAGGTTCACCTCGCGGGTCGGAGGCGAGGAGCGACTCGCCGCCTACGAGCGGCAGATCCCGCTCGGCCGTACGGTGACCGCGCATGACGTCGCCGAAGCGGTGCTCTGGTTGGCATCGGACGCCTCGGCGTGTGTCACCGGTATCGCGTTGCGGGTCGATGGCGGGATGGGTGCGATGCTTGCTCAGCCCTACCTCGGGGACTGATCCTTCCGGGAACTGGTGCGCGTGCGGACTGATGCGCCTGGTCGGTCCGGCGGCCTGTCGGGCCCGACGCCGAGCTCGGCGAGTCGGCCGCGTAGTTCGGGCTCGGGTAGCCCGCCGATTTCGACGATCTTCATGCGGCTTGTGGCGCCTGTGACCAGCACGACCTCGCGGCGGCGTACACCAAAGGCGGTCGCGAGCGCCCGCAGCGCAGCTTCGGTTGCCCGGCCGTCCACAGCGGGGGCGGTGACGTGGACGATCAGCGCCAGCCCACCACCGGCGCCGACGGGCTCACCAGCGGTCGCGAGTTCCTGGAAACCGCCGACCGAGGTCCGGGCCGATCCGGGGCGAACTTTGATGGTCAGGCGCACTGCCGCATCGTCTCGCGAAGCAGCCATCATGGCGGGGGTTCGGTGTGTCGCGGACGGTGAGACCACTGGTTGCGCCATCTGACGGTTACCATCCGACCTATGGCGGAGGCTCAGGGGCGTGTGGCACTTGTAACTGGGGGTAATCGAGGGATCGGCGCCGCGTGTGCGGCGGCGCTGGCCGCGGCGGGCGACCGGGTGGCCGTGGCGAGCCGCGGGGGAGGCGCCCCCGACGGGATGTTCGGGGTCCGGCTCGACGTCACCAGCACGGAGGGGGTCGACAAGGCGTTCGCCGCAGTCGAAGCCGAGCTCGGGCCGGTGGAGGTGCTGGTGTCCAACGCCGGGATCACCCGGGACACCCTCCTGTTGACCATGAGCGAGGACGTGTTCCAGGAGGTCGTCGACACCAACCTGCTCGGCGCGTATCGGGTGGCCAAACGGGCCGCCCGGCCGATGCTGCGGATGCGGCGCGGACGTCTGATCTTCATTTCGTCGGTGTCGGCGACCAGCGGTGCCGCCGGGCAGGCGAACTACGCCGCGTCCAAGGCCGGCCTGATCGGCTTGGCCCGTTCGCTGGCCCGTGAGCTCGCACCGCGCGGCATCACCGCGAACATCGTGGCGCCCGGCCCGATCCGCACGGACATGACCGACGCACTCACCGACGCCCAGCGCGACAACCTCGTCTCTCAGGTGCCGGCCCGGCGTATGGGTGCGCCTGAGGATGTGGCCGCACTCGTGGCGTTCCTGGCCTCGCCGGCGGCGTCCTACATCACCGGGGCGCTGATCCCGGTCGACGGCGGGCTCGGAATGGGGCATTAGGAGGGTCGTCAGCGCCTACAGCCGACCCCCCGGGATGCGGTGCGCACCGTGCGCGGGGGACGATCGAGGCGTGTCGGACGCCAGGAGGACTACAGCTGATCATATCGGAACCGACCCTGGGCCGGCTGCTCCGGTCGGGGTCGACGCGTTGCTGCTGGTCTCCTTCGGCGGCCCGCAGGCGCCTGAGGACGTCATGCCGTTCCTGCGCACCGTCACCCGCGGGCGCGGCATCCCAGATCAACGGTTGGGCGAGGTTGCCGAGCACTATCACCGCTTCGGCGGCCGCAGCCCGATCAACGACCAGAACCGCGCCTTACTGGCCGCGCTGAAAGCCGAACTCGCACCGTTGCCCGTGTACTGGGGCAATCGCAACTGGTCGCCGTTTCTCGCCGACACCCTCGCGGAGATGCGCCGCGACGGCATCGGGCGGGCGGCCTGCTTTGTCACGTCCGTCTTCGCCTCCTATTCCGGTTGCCGCCAGTACCGCGAAAATCTCGCGGACGCGCGGGCCACGGTCGGTTCGGGCGTACCGGAACTGATCAAGATGAGGCACTACTTCGACCATCCCGGCTTTGTCCTGCCCATGGTCGACCATGTGGTCGACGCGTTGGCAACGGTTCCGGCGTCCTCGTCGGACAGCACGCGATTGGTCTTCGTCGCCCACTCGATCCCCACTGCGCAGGCCGAAACCAGCGGCCCGGGCGGTGACGCCTACCCCCGGCAGTTCGCGGCCGCGGCCCGTGCGGTCGCCGACCGGGTCGCATCCCGGACCGGGCGCCGCCACCGTTACGACCTCGCCTATGTCAGCCGCAGCGGGCCGCCGGACGTCCCCTGGCTCGTCCCGGACATCGGTGACCATCTCGCGGCGCTCGGCGCCACTGGTACCATGACCGCGGTTGTGGTGGTACCGATTGGTTTTGTCAGTGACCACATGGAGGTCGTTTACGATCTCGATGTGGAGGCGGCCGCGCGGGCCGGTACAGCAGGTCTGACGTTTCGCCGGGCGGCAACGGTGGGGACCGACCGCCGTTTTGTTGCGATGGTCCGCGAACTGCTGGACGAGCGCAGGCACGGCGACGTGCCGCGACGGGCACTCAGTGAGTTGGGGCCGAGCCACGACGTGTGTCCGCTGTGGTGTTGCGCCGGGCGGGCTCGCCGTCCGGCCGCTGCCGGCACCCCGGCGGATGAGGAGCCTACCCGCAACGCCACCGCCAGTCTGGACATCACTGACGTTGCCAGGGAGGAACCCCGGGGGATACGACGTTGACTGACGTAGGAACGCAGGCGTGGGCAAGAGGCCGTAGGGGAGTCAGGGGCCAAAGGGTGCGCGATCGTGGTTTTTCGCGCAGCCGGAGGCCGTAGGGGAGTCAGGGGCCAAAGGGTGCGCGATCGTGGTTTTTCGCGCAGCCGGAGGCCGTAGGGGAGTCTAGGGAGGGACGAGGTGTACCAGCAGCAGCGGCACGTGTTCGATTCGCCAGACCGTTTCGTGGTCGGAACCGTCGGTCAGCCCGGCGAACGTGACTTCTACCTTCAGGCCAGCGCGCAAGGGCAGGTTGTCACCGTCGGCCTGGAGAAGATCGAGGTCAACGCGCTCACCGAAGGGCTGACAACGCTCCTCGGTCAGCTTAGCCGCACCGGGGGCGTGGCCGTACCCGAGGCGCGGGATGTCTTCGTTGACCTTGCGCCGCTGGATGCCCCCTTCGAGGAGGACTTCCACCTCGGCAAGCTCACGGTGTCCTGGGACGGTAAGCGGGTGCTGGTCGAGGCCGCGGGCCGGGCTCGTGGCGGGGTGGCGGCCGGGGGCCCCGATGACGAGACCTCGCTCGACACCCTCCAGGTCTCCCTGTCCCTCGACCAGACCAAGGCGTTCGTGGAGCGGGCGCGCAGCATCGTCGCCGCCGGTAGACCTCCGTGCGTGCTGTGCGGACGTCCGGATGGTCCGACCGGGCACTTCTGCCCCCGTCTCAACTGACCCTGTGCCACCGCGGATCGTCATTGCCTGAGTCCGTCCCGACAGTGCGGTAGGCGCGGTAGGCGCGGTGGTGCGGTGCCGCCTGCCTTGGCATGTCCGCGAGTACGGGACCGGCATCGACCGGGGGCCCTCCGGGCGTGGGGGGCGTGGGGGGCGTGTGGGGCGTGTGACACCGATCAATAACAACAGATGAACTACAGCTGCGGTAGATGCTGAATGGCTCGACTCTGCGACGGCTTATGTGCAATGCTCCGCAGCGTGAATCCACCTGTACCGGGCATAGGTGATGATTTCTTGTCCGGGTAACAGTCTGGCTGTCTTCTGAACGTAACCGTGGGAACCTCGGTGTGCCCATGCTGACGCGTCTTCCGCGTTCCGCTTGTGTTGTTGCTGTTTGCTGCACGTCCAGCTGGGCGTGCAGGTCACCGTGCCTTTCTTTTCGGGCTGCGCCGTTGTCCGGTGTTGCCTGCCGCGCATGGGTTCGTGCAAATTCTCGCCATCGTATCTTTGGAGTTTATTCATGCGTGGCCTGCTGTCCTCAGTATCGGCTACAAGGCTGCGACCTTCAAGCAGGCCGCCATCTTCTGCATGATTTTACTGGTCGCGGCTGCGGCCTGTGGCTATTTTGTGATGACTGATCTTTATCGGCCGCTGTTTGTACCGGTGTTCCTTCTCAACGTGTCTGCAACTGCCCTGATAGTATTCCTCTGCCTGCGGGCCGCCTGGCGGGCATTCCGCGGTTTCCCTCTGCTCACTCTCGATGCCGAACGGGTGACTTTGCACTCGGCTCGGGTGTATTTGGGGTGGTCCGACGTTGCCGAGATCCGGATCACCCGTATAATCCGGAAGGGTAGGGTCCACGATATGATCGTGTTCGTTCCCGTGGACGCACACCGCGCCATGGCAGGGCCCCGCGGTCTGCGGCGTCAGTTCGCGCGGGAAGGGATCAAGCATTTCGGGAGTCCCGTCTATCTCCGTGTCGCGGACTTGACGCTGCCCCTCGGTGACGTCGTCGCCGCGGCGCAGCGACTGACCGCCGCTCCTGTACGCCACCACTACGATCCATGGTTGACCTCCTTTTGACCTCCTTTTGACCTCCGTGGCGACGGCGTCGCGGATGGTGATGACGTGCTTTCCTGGCGCACGCGTGCGAGGCCGTCCAGGCGATGGCGCCGTACCTGTCCGCGCGCCAGAGCGTCGACCGCTGACAAGATCGGCACGAGTTTGTCGTTAGGTACGGATATATGGCTAAAAAGCGTACACAGCGACAAACATATGCCGATCATCGCCCGGGCCGTCCGGTCCGGGCGTGTCGCCCACGATGGACGTGGTGGACGGGCCGGAGGCGGCGGGCCGGAGGCCCACTGTGACGAGCGCAACCGGCGGCGGTGTCAACCGGTTGGCGCGTCGGCCCTGGTAAAGGGGTGGCTGGCCGACGGACAACTATGCCGAGGCCGAGGCCGAGGCTGGCCACGGGCCTGTGGTGAGGCCGATGCCGTAGGGCGGGACGAGGACGCCGGGGTTGAGCAGGCCGGCGGGGTCCAGGGCATGCTTCACCGCGGTCATCACGGCGAGTTCGTCAGGTGATCGGGACAGGCCTATCCAGGGCATTTTGGCGCGTCCCACGCCGTGTTCGGCGCCAATGCTGCCGCCGTCGGCCGCGGCCCGGGTGAGGATCGCCCCGGCGAGCGTTTCCCGGCTGCGGCTGTCGTCGCGGTCGGGTCCGGTGATGTTGACGTGCAGGTTCGCTTCGGCCAGGTGACCCCACAGGTGCAGCCGGGCCGATGGCGTCACAGCTCGGACGAGTGCCGGGAGATCGTCGACGAAGGTGGTGATCCGGGTGAGGGGGACGGCGACATCGAGCTTGACCGGGACCCCGAGGGCGTTCACGGCCGCGGCGTGGCCGTCGCGGTAAGCCCACAGCCGACGACGGTCCGTGGCTGTCGTGGCGACGGCGATGTGCAGTACACCCGCGGCGGTCTCGATCGCGGCGGCGAGCTCGTCGGCCGGATCGGTGCGCCCCACACATTCCACCAACAGGTAGGCAGTGTTGTGTCCCGGGGAGGTCCGGCCGGGAAACGGTGCCGGCAGACCCTGGTGGTCGCAGACCAGCGTGATGCCGCCGTCGAACATCAGCTCGACGGCGTCCAGGGATCCGACCGTGGCCCGAAGCTGGGCGACGAGATTGACGGCGGCGGTGAGGTCCGCCATGGCGATCAGCGCGGCCGTCCGCGCGCGGGGCAGCCCGACCAGGCGCAGCTGCACCCTGGTGATGACTCCCAGGGTGCCTTCGCTGCCGACGAACAGCGCCGGCAGGTCGTAGCCGACGTTGTCCTTGGGTAGACCCGACAGCCGCCGTACCAGCCGGCCGTCGGCGAGGACGGCCTCCAACCCCGCTATCTGGCTGCGGGTCATGCCGTGTCGTAGTACCCGCTCGCCGCCGGCGTTGGTCGCGGCGATCCCACCCAGGGTTGCCGAGTCGCGGGCGGCGAGGTCGATACCGGTGGTGTAGCCGGCTGCGCGCACGTGTGTCCGGACATCGGCGAGGGTTGCGCCCGCCGCGGCGGTGACCAGGCCCGCGGCCGTGTCGACCGGGTCGATCGCGGTGAGTCGGCGCAGGCTGAGCACGACCGCGCCGGTGGCGGCTCCGGCCGGTACCGACCCGCCGACCAGGCCGGTGTTGCCGCCCTGCGGTACGACGGGCCGGTCGTGGGCGGCGCAGACCCGCAGGACGGCGGCGACCTCACCGGTCGACGCGGGGCGGGCCACAGCGGCGGCGCGGCCAGTGAAGGCACCGGTCCAGTCGGTTTCGTAACCGGCGGTGAGATCGCGGTCGACCAGGACGTGGTCGGCGCCGAGCGCCGCCACGAGATCCGCGATCAGCTGGTCCTTGCCGCGCTGGTCTTTGCCGCGCCGGCCCTTGCCGGGGTCGTCCTCGCCTTGCCGGACTGTTCCACGCACGGTTTTCGGCCTCCGCGAATATTTGCCTACTCACGCTATGCCGCGATCAGTAACATCAAGTTGTGCCACAATGTTCACGTCGCGGACGAGCGGACGTCCGCGAGCGATCCCCGTAGCTTGGGAGCCTAGTGTCGTGCGCGTAGCAGTGATCACAGAGTCGTTCCTGCCGCACGTGGACGGGGTGACGAACTCGGTCTGCCGTGTGCTCGAACATCTGCAAGATCGCGGGCACGAAGCGCTCGTCATCGCCCCCGCAGCGGGAACTCAGGTACCAGCTGCCGACCCCGACGTCTACGCCGGGGCACGGGTACTGCGTGCACCCTCTGTTCCAATGCCAGGATATCCGACCTTCCGGGTCGCCACTCCGTGGCCCCGGCTGGTCGGCGTTCTGGCGGAATTCCGACCCGATGTCGTGCACCTGGCCGCACCGGCGGGGCTGGGCGCGCAGTCCGCCTTCGCAGCCTGGCGGCTGGGGCTGCCGAGCGTCGCCGTCTACCAGACCGACTTCGCCGGCTTCGCCGCTCGTTACGGGCTGGGCCAGGCCGAACGCACCATCTGGCGATGGGTGGCGACCGTCCACCGGCTGGCCGGGCGGACGCTCGCGCCGTCGTGGCCGGCCGTCGACATGCTGCTGAGCCAGGGCGTTCACCGGATCGCCCGGTGGGCACGTGGGGTCGACCTGGAGCGGTTCAACCCGTGCCATCGGGACGCCGCCCTGCGCCACCGGCTCGCCCCTGATGGTGAGCTACTGATCGGATACGTCGGCCGGCTCGCCCGGGAGAAGCGGGTGCATCTGCTCAGCGCGGTGCAGGATTTCCCCGGGGTCCGGCTGGTCATCGTTGGTGACGGGCCGATGCGGCCGACTCTGGAACGTCAGCTACACCGGGCGACCTTTCTCGGTTTCCAGTCCGGCCGGGACTTGTCCTCGATCGTGGCGAGTCTGGACATGTTCGTCCACACCGGTTCCCATGAGACGTTCTGCCAGGCCGCGCAGGAGGCCAAGGCCAGTGGCGTCCCGGTGGTCGCTCCGGCCGCCGGCGGCCTGCTCGACGTGGTCGACGACGGCCACACAGGCCTGCACTTCACACCGGACTCCCCGTCGGCGTTGGCCAATCGGGTCGCCACCCTCATCGCCGACGGTGAGCGGCGGGTGGCAATGGGCGCCGCCGCCCGGCGTTCGGTCGCCGGCTGCGGCTGGAGCGCGATCGGGGACGAGCTCATCGGCCACTATCACGACGTCCGCGGTTTCGGGGTGGCGCAGGCGCGGGTCGGCGCTCTGCGTTCGCGGACCGTCCTCGCTCGTCGGGCACAGCTCCACCGCGTCGCTGTCGACCGCTATGTGCGAGACAGTGGGCGGGACGGCGCTTACCATAACGATGACGGGAGTATCCGGTGAAAATCGTTCAGGCCGCCAACTTCGTCGCGCCGCGGTCCGGTGGTATCCGCACGACAATGCGTCATCTCGCCGCCGGCTATACGGCGGCCGGTCATGAGGTCATCCAGGTCCTACCCGGGGAATGCGACAGCGTCCGCTACACCCCCGAGGCCAGGGTGGTGACCATGCGGGCACCGCTGGTGCCCGGCACGGACTACCGGGTCCTGACCGACCCGTGGCGGGTCATCCGCCATCTCGACGCCGCCGCACCCGACCGCATCGAGGTGCACGACCGGGCGTCGCTGCGGCCCCTGGGCCGCTGGGCCAGCCGTGCCGGTGTCCGATCCCTCGTCGTCAGCCACGAACGCCTCGACCGGCTGCTGAACCTGTGGACGCCCCGGTCGCTGCGCGGGGTGCTGCCGGTCCGCTCCGCGGCGGACCGGTCCAATGCCGCGCTTGCGCGAACCTTCGACACGGTGGTCGCCACCACCGCGTGGGCCGGGAGCGAGTTCGTCCGCATCGGCGCAACGAATCTGTGCCAGATCCCTCTGGGTGTCGATCTCGAGCGTTTCCGCCCCGACCGTTACGACAGTGCGCTGCGCCGGGCGTTCGCCCGCGACAGCGAGGTTCTCCTGGTGAACGTCGGCCGGCTGTCGCCGGAAAAGCGGGGGGACACGGCTGTGGACGCGCTGGCGGAGCTCGTCCGCCGCGGGGTGCCCAGCCGGCTGGTGATCGCTGGTGACGGTCCGAGCCGGGGGCGCCTCACCCGGCGCGCGAGCGGTCTTCCGGTCATCTTCCTCGGCTATGTCGCCGATCGTGATCGCCTGGCCACCCTGCTCGCCTCTGCGGACGCCATACTTGCACCAGGGCCGGTGGAGACGTTCGGTCTGGCTGCGCTGGAGGCCATGGCGAGCGGTACCCCGGTGGTCGTCCATCACAGCAGCGCTCTGGCGGAGCTCGTCACGCCGGGAAGCGGGATCGTCGCGGCGGGCAGCGGCTGGACCTTCGCGGACGGCGTCGAAGAATTAGTCGCCCTCGACGGGCCCACCCGTCGGCGAGTGGCCCGGGCCCGCGCTGAGCGGTTCCCGTGGAGCGTCACCATCGACGGTTTCCTCGCCGCCCACGGCCTGTCCTCGATGTCCGGTCATGACGCGTTCGGCGGTGCCGATGACCATCGCGGTTCCGGTGACCATCGCGGTGGCGCGACCCGAGCGGCCTGACGTCACGGTGAACGGGATCTGCTTCGTCGCGCTCGGTGACAGCATCACGGCCGGGCTCGGTGACGGTGTCAGCATGGGCCGGTACCGCAGGGCACATGCTGACCGGGCCCTCGCCGGCCGGGGCTGGGCCGCCGCCCTGGCCGCATCCCTGGCCCCGGCCGACCAGGTGCGGTTCGCGAACCTCGCGACCACCGGTGCGACCACCAAGGACGTCCGTGACTCCCAGATCCCCGTCGCCCGCACGCTGCGTCCGCAGATCGTGAGCATGATTGCGGGAATGAACGACATAATGTCCCCGGGATTCGATCCGCTGCGCCTGCGGCACAACCTCGTGTGGGGCGTCCGGGACCTGCGGGCCGACGGCATCTGGGTACTGATGGCACGGTTGCACGACCCGGGACGTCTGCTGCGGCTACCCGGCCCGGCCCGGCGTCTGCTCACAACCCGGGTCGGGCAGCTCAACGCGGCCGTTGACGCCGCGGCCGCGGCAGATCCCGGTGTGCTGGTGGTCGACCTGGCGCGTCATCCCGATATCTATCAGCTGTCGACCTTCGACGTGGACCGGGTCCATCCGGGACCTCGCGGCCACCAGCTCATCGCCCGCGCCTTCGCCGAGGCTCTGTGCAAAGCCGGTATTCCGCTGCTGGCGCTGCCGAAGATGGGACCGCCGACCGCGGCGCCCACCCGGCTTGCGCACGCCCGTTGGATGGCGCAGGTGGGCGTGCCGTGGCTGCTGGCCCGTCCGGCCGCGCCCATCCGCCGGCGTGCCGAGCGGATCCGGGCCGAGCGCAGGCAGTCGTCGCCGGCGCCCGGCTGGAGCATTTCGGCCACGACCGGCTCGTTGCCAACTGTCGACCGCATGTGACGCCCAGTAATCTAGGCCCGGATCGTCGCAGGACAGGGCCATCATTCCTTAACGTAGGCATCGTGATTTGCGGCCAAGCTGCCTCGCCTCGCTCGGGGGCACTCACCGGATGGGGTAATGCGTGGCTCGCTGGGCTCGTCAGCACCGACGAGGCGATCGCCCAGATCCGGGAGGGCTCCGGTGGGCCTGACGCCCCGCACACTGTTGACGGCCAGGGACTTGCGTTGGGGCTCGGCTGGTTGCGGACCGTCGGTACCCGGCGCCTGCGGCTCGTTCTGCCGGTGCCCGGCGATGTCAGCGGTCTGCCGGGGCCGGCGGCCACCAACCGGGAAGCCCTCGCCGCCGGCGAGGCGATCGTCGTGCTCGGCCCCACTCCGCCGCTGGTCCTGGTGCCCTCGGTGACCGCGCACGGTCCGGCGGTCGAGGGCGGTCTGGAGTCGGTGCACTGGCACTCGGCGACCGGCGCCCACCTGCCACCGCCGCCCTCGCCGCTGCGCGCCGCGGAGCACGAGCTCAACGAGGCCATCCGGACCGCAACCGCCGCGCTGCTCAACCTCGACCGGGCGAAGGCCGGCCCCGAGGTGCTCTCGGTGCTCCGCGAACGCCACACCGACGAACCGGTTCCGCTGCTCGCACCCGGCTACCCACCGTCCGCCCACGCGCTGCTCGCGCAGGCCGTGCGGATCGCGAGCCTGATCGACCTCGCGGCACGCGACGACGGCGCGGCGGTCACCGCCGAGGAGATCGACCGGCGGTCGACCACGCTGCGCGCGTTGTCCGCCGCGGTCCGTCGCGCCTGCGAATCAGCCTACGACGCCTTCGACCCCTCACAGTCGATGGCCAGGTAGCAGCCGGGCCCTGGTAGCGGCCGGGCCCGACCGGACCGGTACCGGCGTTCACAACGGAATTATTCCTTGCCCAGCGACGCCGACCGGGACACCTGCGAGGACTGCGGGGACCGGTCGGCGTCGCTGTCCGCATACACCGGGGCGTGGTCACGCAGGACGTCGTCGAGCACGCCGCCGTCGACGGTCTCCCGTTCCAGCAGGATGCCGGTGAGCGCGTCCAGCGCGCCGCGGTGGGCCCGCAGCAGCGTCATGGCGTGCTCCTCGGCCTCCCGCAGAAGCCTGGCCACCTCCGAGTCGACGATCCGCTGGGTCTCCTCCGAGTACGGTCTGGAGACCAACTCCTCGCCGCCGAGGTACTGGGGGTTGCCCGAGGCGTAACCCACCGGCCCCAGCACAGGGGACAGGCCGAACTCGCGCACCATCCGGGTGGCAAGCGTCGTGGCGCCGGCCAGGTCGTTGGCGGCCCCGGTCGAACCCTGGCCGAAGACGACCAGCTCCGCGGCCCGCCCGCCGAGGCGCACGGCGAGCGAGGCATACAGGTAGCTTTCGGTATAGAGGTGCCGTTCGTCCTCAGGCAACTGCTGGGTGGCACCGAGCGCCATCCCTGCCGGCAGGATTGTGATCTTCGCCACCGGGTCGGCGTGCGGCGAGAGCGCCGCCACCAGCGCATGCCCGGACTCGTGGACGGCCACCGACTGCTTTTCCTCGGGCAGCAGCACGTTGGTGGCGTCGCGCCGGCCCAGGATGATCCTGTCCCGGGCGGCGTCGAAGTCCTTCGCGGTCAGCACGCTGCGCCTTTCCCGCACGGCATGGATCGCGGCCTCGTTGACCAGGTTGGCCAGATCCGCGCCGGAGAAGCCGGGGGTGGCCCGGGCGACCACGGTCAGGTCCACCTCCGGGCTGAACCGCTTGCCCTGACAGTGCACCTTGAGGATCTCCGCCCGTTCCCGTTGGGCCGGTAGCGGCACGGTGACCTGCCGGTCGAACCGTCCGGGCCGCAGCAGCGCCGGGTCGAGGGTCTCGGGCCGATTGGTCGCGGCGAGGACGACCACGCCCTCGGCCGGGTCGAACCCGTCCATCTCGGCGAGGAGCTGGTTGAGGGTCTGCTCACGTTCATCGTGACCGCCGCCGATGAGCCCTGAGCCTCGCTTGCCCCCGATCGCGTCGATCTCATCGATGAAGATGATGGACGGTGCCCGCTTGCGTGCCTCGTTGAACAGGTCCCGGACTCGGGAGGCACCGACCCCGACGAACATCTCGACGAACCCGGAGCCACTCACCGACAGGAAGGGCACCTCGGCCTCACCGGCGACCGCCCGGGCGAGCAGCGTCTTGCCGGTGCCGGGCGGCCCGACCATGAGCACCCCACCTGGGCCCTTCGCCCCGGCCTGCCGGTACCGCTCGGGATTACGCAGGAAGTCGATGACCTCACTGACCTCTTGTTTCGCGCCCTCGTAGCCGGCCACGTCGGTGAATCGGGTGGTCGGGCGTTCAGCATCGATGATCTTCGTTCGGGATCGACCGATGCCGCCGAGCCCGCCCGCCAGCGACCGTTGCGCCGCTCGGCCGGTCCAGAGGAAGAACGCCACCAGCAGAAGAAGCGGCAGGAAGCTCAGCACGATCGACAGGAAGGACGTGCCGGAGCGGGTCGCCTTGACGTCGACCTTCTTGGCCTGCAGCTGGGTGAGGACTCCCTGGGTATCGAGCGCGGTGGGGACCTGCGAGGTGAACCCGGTGCCGTCCTTGAGAGTGCCGGTGACCGCACCCTTGTCGTTGATCGTGATGTTGCGTACCGTACCGGCGTCCACCTGCTGGGTGAGCTGGGTGAAGCTGTAGGCGGTCGCCTGCTTCGCGAACATGCTGGGGGCGAACAACAGGGCCACGGTGATGATGATGCCGATGGGCAGCAGCCAGCGGCGCCAGGTCGGAGGTGGGGTGGGCGCGGGCTTCGGTGGAGTCTCGCGAGGAGGCCCGGAACGCGCCGAGGTCGACAGATGACGTCGGGCGCTTCGGTGGGATCCTTTGCTGGAGATCATTTTTTGGTGCTCCTACCTGTATTGCCCCTGTGGTGCCGCCCAGGCGAACATCAGCGGAAGCCGGTGGCTCCCTGTTGCATCCGTCACAGACGATCGATACCCGTTTCAACGCACGAACCCTCCGATCGGCGTCGTGGTCATCCTCACCGCGGTGTCGGGAATCAACTGGGCACCGGGTCCGTCATGACGTCCGGCCACGCAGGTACCCGGCGCCCGGCATACTTTGCCGGGCGCTTTGTGGGAACGATGTGAATCTGGTGTTGTGGCAGGAGCATCAGATTCACATCGTTCAGAGCGCTTGGCAGGAGCAGCGTGGATCAAGAAGTGGGGCTGGGGCGGGTAGATCGCGAGGTGCGTGCCCCAGCCCCGCGACGTCGCGTCCCCGTTGCCGGGCGCTCGTAGTCGGACTTTCGCGGGCGATGCGGGGCCCGGGCGCGCACACTGAACAGGCCTGGAGGCTTGGAGGTGCCGGGCGCTCTTCGTCTGACCGCCCGTTCGCGGCGCCGTCGGCGCCGGTCTGCGAGGCCGGACGCATCGGTTGGTCACAGGGACGTGAGCGGTCACAGGGACGTGAATGGTCGCAGGGAGCAGTCGTAAGGGGTGCGTCGGTGCGGATCAGGCGGAACAGCGACACCACTTTGATCACTCGTGCGGCCCTGTCGCGCCCGGAGGAGATCCAACGCCGCCAGCGACGCTACGTGATCTCGATGCTGTTCCGCACCGTGTGCCTCATCCTTGCCGTGGTTGCGCTGCGCGACTGGGCGCGCTTCGTCGCCATCGCAGTCGCCATCGTCGTACCGTGGTTGGCAGTGGTATTCGCCAACGGCGGTCCACCGATCGAGAAGGACGCACCGTCGCTGGTCACTCCACGACAGCCGCCGGCCGCTGCCCCACCGCCGGCACTGGGGCACGCCCATCACGAGGTTGTCGACGGTGACGTCGTGGACGTCGTGGACGGCGATCGGGCCTCCGGCGGCGCGGAAAAACATGATCGCGCCGCCTTCGGCCGATAGTGTGAGGGCGTGCTGCCGCTGCAAGGTGTAACCGTCGTCAGCCTGGAACACGCGGTGGCCCTGCCGTTCGCCACCCGTCATCTGGCTGACCTCGGCGCCCGGGTGGTGAAGGTCGAACGGCCGGGGTCCGGAGACTTCGCCCGGGCCTACGACGCGGCGGTGCGGGGTGGGATGTCGGCCCACTTCGCCTGGCTGAACAGATCAAAACAGTCACTGACCGTCGACATCAAGGCTCCCGAAGGTCGCGCGGTGCTCACCCGGCTGGTGAGCCGTGCGGACGTGGTGGCACAGAACCTGGCGCCGGGCGCCGCGGCCCGGCTGGGCCTCGACGCGGCCACGCTGGCTGCGGGGAATCCGAGGCTCGTGGCCGTTGATCTCTCCGGTTACGGCGCGCAAGGCCCCTATGCGCACAAGCGCGCCTACGACATGCTCATCCAGGCCGAGACCGCGCTGATCTCCGCGACGGGCACGGACGAGCACCCCGCGAAGGCGGGGTTCGCCGCGGGTGACGTGTCCGCGGGAACCTACGTCGTCCAAGCGGTACTGGCGGCGTTACTACGCCGCGAGCGTTCCGGCGTCGGCGCCGCTGTCGAGATCACGATGATCGACGCCCTTGCCGAGTGGATGGGGTACTCACTACAGACCGTCGAACACACCGGCGTCGAACCGCCACGGCTGGGCATCGGCCACCCGTCGATCGCGCCCTACGAGGCGTTCACGACAGCCGACGGTGACCGTCTGCTGATCGGCGTCCAGAACGATCGTGAGTGGGCCCGGCTGGCAACCGACGTGCTGGCCCGGCCGGAGGCGGCTGCCGCCGACGATTTCGCCACCAACCAGGCCAGGGTGCGTAACCGGGCGCGCACCGAGGCGCTGGTCGCGGACGCCGTCGTGGCGCTGAGCACGACCGAGACCGAGGCCCGACTGGACGCCGCCGGCATCGCCCATGCTCGCCTCAATACCGTCCGCGGATTGCTCGATCACCCTCAGTTGGCGGCGCGGAACCGGTGGACCTCGGTTGACTCACCGGTGGGACCGGTCCGCCAACTGCGCCCGGTGGTTGCTTTTCCCGGTGAGGAGGCTCCGATGGGACCGCTGCCCGCACTCGGAGCAGACACCGACGTCATCCTCGCCGAGCTCGGCTACGGTGCGCCGGAGATCGCCCGGCTCCGGACGAGTGGAGTCATATGAGTCGTATGAGTCGTATGAGTCATATATCGTGTGTGAGTTTTCTGTCCGACTACGGACTTGTCGACGGGTTCGTAGCGTCCTGCCATGGGATGTTGCTGTGTCGGACGCCCGGCGTTCACATCATCGACATCACTCATTTGATACCAGCAGGTGACGTGCGGCGGGGATCGGTCGTACTCGCCCAGACGGTCGGGCATCTGCCACCCGCGGTGCACCTTGCGGTTGTCGACCCGGGGGTGGGCACCTCGCGGCGTGCGCTCGCGGTGGCCACCCCACGGGGATTTCTCGTCGGCCCCGACAACGGCCTGCTGCCGCCCGCAGCCGACGCGCTCGGGGGCGTGCGGTCCGTGGTGGCGTTGGCGGTACCCGCCGAGGTGTCGGCGACGTTCCACGGGCGTGATGTGTTCGCGCCCGCAGCCGCCGCACTCGTGGCCGGCCAGGACTTGGCCGGCCTCGGCATACCGGTGGACCCAGCTGGGCTCGCTCGGCTCCCACCGCCGGTCGTGCGGCCCGCCCGGCCGGCCACCGCCGGTGCGGCGTCTCCCACCGCAGTCGAGATCGAAGTCCTCACGGTCGACACCTTCGGCAACGTCCAACTGGCCGGCGCCGCGGACGTGCTCCCCTCGGCCTGGGTTGCCCCCGGCCGTACCATCGAGATCACTGCGGACCGGTCGGTGGCCACCGGCCTGTTCGGGCTCACCTTTGCCTCGGTGGATCCGGGCGAGATCGTCGTCTACGTTGACTCCGCCGGCCTCGTGGCGCTCGCGGTGAACAGGGGGAGCGCGGCGCGGCGCCTGGCGGTCACCGCCGGGGACGTCGTCCGATTGGCCGCCGGCGGCGCGGAACGACAATGATCGCGCCGCCTTCGGCCAGCTGATCAGCAGAAGCCCGGGACCGCCAGCCAGGCCGGCCCGGGTGCGGGTGCGTCGTCGCGCTGCACGCTCCCCTCGATCTTTCCATACGGCCGGTCGGCCGGCTGGTAAACGATGTCGGGGTTGTCCAGCCCGAAGGGCGTGAGATCAACCAGGAAGTGGTGCCTGTTCGGCATCGACATGCGGATCTCGGCAACCTCCGGATGAGCCGCGAGTACCTCCCGACCCATTGCGTACAGGGTTTGTTGCAGCGCGAGACTGTGCACCTTTGCAAACGTCTGCAGGAGTACCGCCCGGATGCCCGTGAACAGCCGCCCGTACTCGACATCGGCGCTGGTGTACCGCCATCGGGCGGTGACCTCGGTGGCGAGGACCCGGTCGTCCGCTTCGGGCAGCGTCGTGTACGTGTCCCGAGGGAATCCGCGAAATTCCGATCCGGTTGACTTGAGCAGGATCAGTCCGCCGATTCCGGCTATGACATAGGCCATGTCGTGGTCGACGGTGACCACTGTCGACCGGTATTCACCACCGGCTCGCAAGAAAGCGTGATCATCTGGATGGCCGGCAACGTCGATCCGCTGCCAGCCGTATTCAACAATTTCCATCCGGGCGCCCGTGGTCCATTCACTGGATCCGACGAAATGCCGGGCGAGCCGCAGGCCGAATTCCTCGATCTCGCCGACACCACCGTCGCGTGCGAAGGCATAGACGGTGTTCTTCTGCGTGTCGGTGGGCAGCACGTGGCTGTTGTCCCCGTCGAGGTACGCGCCGGCGAAGTCGCCCCGTAGTACCGATGAGACGTCGATGTCCCTGATCCGGTGAGCCCGGGTCGAACGGTCGATATGGACGAGTCTGACTTCGGCTTTTCCATACTGGTTGTCGCCGAGAATGATTGCCATCGCACCTCCAGGTCGGGCCAACAGACCGCGCCGTCGGTGCCCGGGGCGGCTGGGGACGTCGGAAAGTGAACCGGAAGATTGCCGGGTGGTCTGCGCCCGCGGCTTCCTGCCGCGTGTCTGGTACCGGGCGGCGGTACCAGTACCAGTACCAGTACCGGTACCGGTACCGGGCGTCCGTGGTGGAACGGGCGCGCCCGGACTTTGGGTGATGCCACCGCTACTCCGATCCGGGTGACCGGTCCGTGTCGTTGATTCGGGGAACCGCGCGGCGGGCAGGCCTTTGGAGGCCGGCCGGACGCAACTTTTGGGAGTCCTCACGCGTCGGACGGGACGACAGGGGAGGGGCCATGGATCACAGCCACATAAGACTACTCTCTGTATTCAATTGTTCGACGATTGGTTGTGGTCGTCCGATTGACACCGGCCATTTTAATGATCGACAGGTCGTTTGTCGGTATGGCTGGGTACGGTCCGGCTGTGAATGAGGGGACGCCACTCAAGAGGTGCCGGTCGATGATCTGGCCGCACTCGGTATCGCGCGTATTCGGACCACGCGGACCGCTGCTGTCGACCGTCATCGCGACGGTATTCGTCGGGACCGCCGTCCTGTCGTGTACTCCTCGGGCTGTCGACAAGCCGGTGACCGGCGGGCCGGCACCGGCGGTGCCGACCGCGCAGGCACCGCGGGTCACCATTACTCCCGTCGACGGCGCCGGGGGCGTGCCGGTCACCAGCACCGTCGTTGTACACAGCAATGCTCCACTACAGTCAGTGACCGCGATCCGGGCCGCCAGCAAGTCCCAGGACACCGCCGCGGGAGTTCTGCGGGGGCAGCTGTCCGCGGATGCCATGACCTGGACGTCCACTGACGGGCTGTTCGCCGACACCCGGTACCAGGTGACCGTGCAGACCTCCGCCGCCCCGGGTATATCGGGCACAACGGCCGCCGGCGCGACTTTCACCACGGTGAATCCGGCGAATTCCCTCAAGGTCTCCTGGGGGCCGGCTGACGGTCAGACCGTCGGGATAGGTATGCCGATCACACTGACGTTCAGCGCGCCGGTCACAGACCGTGCCGCCGTGCAGCGGCGTCTCATGGTCACGGCGAGTCCACCGGTCAACGGTGCCTGGAACTGGGCGTCGAACACGGTGGTGCGCTGGCGTCCGCAGCAGTACTGGAAGGCGGGCACCCGCGTTCACGTCGAGGCGAACCTCGCCGGCTTCGATGCCGGTGGCAACCGTTTCGGAGTGAAGGACCGGGCCATGGATTTCATCATCGGGCCGGCTCAGGTCAGCTATGTCGACGCGGCGACCCACACCATGAAGGTGTACCGGGACGGCGTCCTGCAACGGAGTCTTCCGGTGAGTCTCGGCCGGCCGACGCTGCCGACCATGAACGGTCCACACAATGTCATCGGCACTGCGGCGACGGTGATTATGGATTCCGCGACCGTCGGAATTCCCAAGGGGAATCCGGACTACTACTACGAGACCGTGCAGTGGAACGTGCAGTTCACCAGTGGTGGCGAGTATGTGCACTCGGCGCCGTGGTCGGTGGCGTCCCAGGGGGAGGACAACGTCTCGCATGGCTGCATCAACGCCTCCCCGGCGGACGCCGAGTGGTTCTATCGATTCAGCCGGTTGGGTGACATCGTCGACGTGCGGAACTCCGGTCGCCCACCGGACACGTCGCAGTTGGGCAATGAGTGGTCGATCTCCTGGGAGCGGTGGAGCGCGGGCAGCGCCCTGCCACTGGCCGATACCGCGAGTGTCGGGCCGGCGCAGGCAGATCATGCCGTCGGCGTAGGGACAAGCCCGGCGACGGCCCGCTCCTGACGCCCGTCGATGTCACCGGTGGTGGCACCCCGCCGATGATGCATCGGTGACACCGCGGGTAACCGGGACGCGATGATCTCCTGGGGTGGTTGAGGACGGTTGTCCAGACCGCTCATCCCGGGAGGTCCGCGCGAACAGCAACCGCTCCGATCCCGGCGGCACGCCACCGTCGGGGTCACTCGGCGCGTCGGTGTCCCGCCAAGGCTGGCTGCGCCGGTTGACCGGGCACGTCCTGCGGTACCGGCGCAACGTCGTCCTGGCGTTCGGCGCTGCCGTGTTCGGTACCGCCATCGCCGCGGTCACGCCGTTGATCGAACGCGCGGTGATCGACAATGTGGTGGTGGCGCGCCGGCAACCGCTCGCGCCCTACGTGCTCGCACTGGTCGCAGCCGGGGTGCTGCGGTTTGCCGCCGGGTTCGTCCGTCGCTATGTCGGCGGACGCCTGGCCCTCGACGTTCAGTACGACCTGCGGGATGCGGTATTCGCCGCGCTCGCGCGCCTGGACGGCGTCCGCCAGGATGGGCTGCGGACCGGCCAGATCGTCAGCCGGTCCAGCTCGGATGTCACGGTCGTCCAGGGCCTGCTGGCCTTTCTGCCGCTGATGAGCGGGAATCTCCTTCTTTTCGTGCTCGCCATTATGATCATGTTGACGCTCTCCCCGCTGCTGACACTACTTGCGCTCGCCATCGGCCCGCTGGTTACGATCATCGGGCTGCGGGCCAGGAGGACCGTCTTTCCGGCGACCTGGGTGGCCCAGCAGCAGGCCGGCGAGGTCGCCGCAGTGGTGGAGGAGAACACCGCGGGTGTGCGGGTGGTCAAGGGTTTCGGGCAGGAGGATCGGGAGCTGGCCAGGCTGGCCGCGGCCGCCCGCACCCTGTTCTCGCTGCGGATGCGCGCGGTCCGCTTCACCAGCCGGTACACCAGCGCGCTGGCGGCGATGCCGGCCCTCGGGCAGGTCGGAGTGCTGGCACTGGGCGGCTGGCTGGCATTGCGGGGCAGTATCAGCCTCGGCACCTTCCTGGCGTTCAGCACCTATCTCGGCGAGCTGGTCGCACCGACCCGGATGCTGGCCGGCCTGCTGACCGTCGGCCAGCAGGCCCGAGCCAGTGCGATCCGTGTTTTCGAGGTCATCGACACCCACCCCGTCATCACCGAACGGCCTGACGCCCACCGGCTCGTTCGGGCCCGGGGAAGCATCGAGCTCGACAATGTCACCTTCGGCTACCGCCAGGATGTCACCTTCGGCTACCGCCAGGATGTCACCTTCGGCGACCGCCGGGACCGCCCGGTGCTCGACGGGGTGAGCCTGCGGGTCGAACCGGGTGAGACCCTCGCGCTGGTCGGCGCGTCCGGGTCGGGCAAGTCGACGGTGGCAGCGTTGCTGTCCCGTAGCTACGACCCGGACACCGGCACGGTGCGCCTGGACGGCCACGACGTCCGGGCGCTGACCCTGTCATCGTTGCGGGCGCAGCTCGCGATGGTGCTCGAGGACAGTTTTCTGTTCTCCGACTCGGTTCGTGCCAACATCAGCTACGGACGTCCGGACGCGACTGACGCCTCGGTTGTGGCCGCGGCCCGGGCAGCCCGGGCGGACGGCTTCATCCGCGATCTCCCGGACGGCTACGACACGGTCGTCGGTGAGCAGGGGCTCACCCTCTCCGGCGGGCAGCGTCAGCGGATCGCGCTGGCTCGCGCCCTGCTGACCGACGCGCCCATCCTGGTCCTGGACGACGCGACGTCCGCGGTTGACGTCCGGGTCGAGGCCGAGATCCATGCCGCGTTGCGAGAGATCATGGGTGGCAGGACGACGCTGCTGATCGCCCACCGTCGATCCACTCTGCAGTTGGCTGATCGCATCGCGGTGCTCGACGCTGGGCGCCTGGTCGACGTCGGCACCGACGAGGAACTGTCCGCTCGTTGCGCGCTCTACCCGGTGCTGGTGGACGGCCAGGTTCGCGGGCCGACGGCGACCGCACCCGCGCCCCGGCAGGCACCCCCCACCATGTCCCTCTCGGCCCCGGCGCCCGGGCGAGGTGGTGGCATGCGGTCCGCTGCGCCCGGTCCGTGGTCGCCGGCCCGGTCCGCCGACGGCAGGGGACGCGGTATTGGGGGCGCGGCCGGGGACCTTCCCGCGACCCCTGAGCTGCTTGCGCGCGTCGCGGCGCTGCCACCGGCCACCGAGGCGGTCGGGGTGCGCACGGCGGACGCCGCCGTCGGTGATCCGGCGTTCTCGTTGCGTCATCTGCTGGGCGGAGTGCACGCGCTGCTCGCGCTGGGTCTGCTGCTCGTGGTGGTGGACGCGGGGGCGGGTCTCGCCCTGCCGGCCCTGGTGCGCCACGGGGTGGACGCGGGCGTATCGCGGACCGCGGGAGCAGTACTGATCCTTACGTCCACGGTGGCGCTCGCCGTGGTGCTCACGGCCTGGCTCGCGCAGGTCTTCCAGACCCAGGTGACCGGACGGTTGGGTGAGCGTCTGCTGTTCACCCTGCGGGTGAAGACATTCGCCCAGCTGCAACGGCTCGGCCTGGACTACTACGAGCGCGAGCTCTCAGGTCGGATCATGACCCGGATGACCACGGACGTCGACGCGCTGTCGACGTTTCTACAGACCGGGCTGACGACCGCCGTGGTCAGCATGCTGTCGTTCGTCGGTGTCGGGTTGGCGCTGGTGGTCCTCAACGCCCGGCTGGCCCTGGTCGTGCTGCCGATGGTGCCGGTCGGCGTCGTCATCACGATGCTCTTCCGGACACGTGCGTCGGCGTCCTACGTCGAGTCACGAGAGCGGGTCAGTGCGGTCAACGCCGCGTTGCAGGAGAACCTCGCCGGCATCCGGGTCGTGCAGGCCTTCCGCCGCGAGGAGCGCAACCTGGCTGACTTCCGTGGTCTGGCACAGCGCTACCGGGAGTCACGGCTTCGGGCGCAGCGCCTCATCGCGATGTATTTCCCGTTCATGGAGTTCTGCTCGGAGCTGGCGGCCGCGCTCGTTCTCGGCGCCGGCGCCGGGCTGGTCGCGTCCGGATCGCTGACCACCGGCGGGCTCATCGCCTACCTGCTTTACATCGACCTGTTCTTCTCCCCGATCCAGCAGCTGTCGCAGGTGTTCGACGGTTACCAGCAGGCCAAGGTGGGTCTGCGCCGGCTGTCGGACCTGCTGCGCACACCCACATCCACCCCGGCCTGGCCCGATCCGGTTCCGGTCGGTCGGTTTGCCGGCGAGATCGAGTTGGACGATGTGCGGTTCCAGTACACCGGCGCAGAGCGTCCCGCGCTGGACGGGGTGAACCTTCGGGTGGCCGCCGGGGAGACCGTCGCACTGGTGGGCGAGACCGGAGCCGGCAAATCGACGGTCGTCAAGCTGGTCGCGCGTTTCTACGACGCCACCGGGGGTGTGGTCCGCATCGACGGTACCGACGTGACGCGGCTCGACCTGGTCGGCTATCGCCGTCGGCTGGGAGTCGTTCCGCAGGAGCCGTTCCTGTTCGCCGGGACGGTCCGCGACACGATCGCCTATGCCCGACCGGACGCCACCGACGCCGAGGTGGAGGCTGCGGCGCGTGCGGTCGGTGCGCATGCGATGATCGCGTCCTTGCCCGGCGGCTATGTGCACCCGGTCGGCGAGCGCGGCCGGGGCCTGTCCGCCGGGCAGCGCCAGCTGCTCGCGCTCGCCCGGGCCGAGCTCGCCGACCCTGACATCCTGCTTCTCGACGAAGCGACCGCCTCGCTGGACCTTGCCAGCGAGGCGGCGGTCACCGAGGCGACCGACCGGGTCGCGCGGCGGCGGACCACCCTCGTGGTGGCCCATCGGCTGACAACCGCTGCCCGCGCGGACCGGGTGGTGGTGATGGACGCCGGCCGGATCGTCGAGCAGGGTCCGCATGCCCAGTTGATCCGCGCCGACGGTAGGTACGCGCGGATGTGGGCGCAGTTCAGCGGCGAGGGTGCACCGGCAGGCCATCTGCTATGATTCGAACGTAAGTTCGATATGTTATCGAGATTTCTCAATGAGAGGTGTCTCAATGATTGGCCTGACAACAGTGGGCCTGACCGCTGCGGGCACGGCAGTGGTGGGCATGACGACGAGGGGCATGACTATGCCGTCCACAACGTCGACTATGTACCTGTGGTCCAAGGGTTCACCCGAGATGAGGTGGCGGCCGAACAGCAGGGAGGGTCCTATTTCGTTGACTAGCGGCCACGGAGCGTCATAGCGGACGTCGCCGCGCTTGATGGCTCGCTCGGCGATCGCCATCTGGACTGCTCGGCGCTGGTGAAGGAGGACTGTCCGCAGGGCCACGGCGAGATCGGCATGTCGGGTGAGCTCGCCGACAAGGGTCGCGGTCACCGCACCCTGGCGTCCGCGAAGTACGTTGGCGAATTCATGCAGCAGCAGAAGCTGGTCCTCGCGAAAATTTCCGGTGTCCGGGTCGGTGGCGCAGCTGTTGTCGAGGCGCCACACTGTGTCGATCACCAGGTCGAGCTTGCAGGACCACCTGCGGTAGAGCGTGGCCTTGCCCGCCCGGGCCCTTGCAGCCACAAGATCCATTGTTACGGTGCCGTAGCCGTGTTCGGCGAGCAGTTCGACCACCGCGGTGTGGATCGCGTCCTCCAGGACCTCGCCGCGTCGCCTCGGGATGGCCGGTGCGTGCGGCGACCGGCGGCGGCCACCGGCCGCAGGGGTGAAACCCGTCGCAGGAAGGGGGAGGGGTGCCGATGTCGCCGGCGTCCCGCCGGCAGGTATGGGACGTGCCGCATCAGGCGGTACGCCGACTGTCGGGTGCGTCATCGCTACCCCCGGGAACGATCCGTTGTCGGTAGTGCAGCTGGTGACGCAAAGGTACTCGACTGAATACGTTGAGCGAAAGATGGGGTGTCTGGGTCGGCAGGAGAAGGTCGAAAACGGGCCCACAGGGGGGCTCAGGTCAAAGCCGGGGAGGTCGCGGGTGATCTGCTTGCGCCGCAGGTCGGACGGGCTGCCGGTGGTGTGGGTAGAAGCTGTTATGATCATTGGTTTCTACTACACCTACACGGCTACTCGCGCGGCGGCGGACGGATCCGTGCCGGCTGCGCTCGCCGTCGGGTGGGATCTCGTGCGCATCCAGGCGGACCTCCATCTCAACGCCGAGCGTGGGCTGAACCACTGGCTCCAGGGCATCCCCGTGCTGGCTGTGGCGAGCTGTTACTACTACGCGACCCTCCACTTCATCGTGACGCCCGCCGTCCTCGTGTGGCTCTACCGCAAACGTCCCGGCCACTACCTGCGGGCTCGCTGGACGATCATGTGCGCGACCGTGATCAGCCTTGTCGGGTTTATCCTCCTGCCGACGGCCCCCCCGCGGCTGCTGCCCGGTGCAGGGTTCGTCGACACCATGGCGTCGTTCCACGACTGGGGTTGGTGGGGTGGCGGCTCCAGCGCGGCGCCCCGGGGGCTGGCAGGTCTGGCCAACCAGTTCGCGGCCATGCCATCCCTGCACTGCGCGTGGGCCCTGTGGTGCGGCTGGTGTGTCGCCAGGTTCGCCCGCCACCGTTGGGTCAGGACGCTCGCCGTCATCTACCCGGGCACAACGGCGTTCGTGGTGATGGCCACCGCCAACCACTACGTGCTCGATGTCGTCGCCGGGTGGGTGGTGCTCGGGCTCGGAGCCCTGTTGACAGCGGCCGTGACACGCGTGGCGCACCGGCGCGGGCGTCGCGACGGCCGCGCAGACCCGGTCGACCAGCGTGCCGGGCCCCAGCGTGCCGGGCAGCAGGCCCAGCCGGCCGCGATCGTCGGTACGGCCGCGGCGCACCCGCCCGCATCGACCAACATCCACCGGACCCGGCCTGGACCCACCCGGTGTATGTGACGGGCGTCCCGATGTGCGACAGTTGACCCGCGGCGGGGTTGTTCGTCGTACTTTTCTGGTCCGTTGGGCCGCCCGAAGGCATCGTGGCGGCGCGTCCTGACGGCGTCCCAGCAGATTCCGCGCGGAGACCACTTCGATGTCCTTGGCCCAGCTGGCCGCGGTGCGGCGACCTCGTCCCGTCGTGTTCGCGGTGTCCCTTGTCGTCGCCTGGCTGCTGCTCGCACTGCTTGCGTTCGGCCTGCGGCGTGGGCCGATCGAAGACGAGCTGTCCAGGCGGGCGGCCTCGGTGGTCCGCTCCAGTGGCCGGACCGGAGCGGATGTGACCTTCGACGGCCGGGATGCGACCGTGCACGGGACCTTCCCCAGCCTTGCGGCCGCCGAATCGGCCCGCCAGGCCGTCGCGCACATGTCCGGCGCGCGGTCAGCCACGCTGGCTCCTGATGTTCGGATCGTGCCAGGGCCAGGGCCAGGGCCAGGGCCAGGGCCGGGGCCGGTGCCGGTGCCGGGCGCCACCGCGAAACCGTTGGTGATTTCTGTCAACGGCGGATCGCTCACCGTCACCGCGACGGTGCCTGACCGTGATGCTCGGGAGCGGCTTCTCGGCGCGGCAGCTGCGGCGAGTTCCGGCACGTTGACCGGGCAGGTCGCGGTTGATCCCACGGTGGCCGCGCCGCCGGTGACGACCCTGGGGGACCTGACCCGTTCGCTGACTGCAGTGGCGGGCACACATCAGGTAACGATTATCGGTTCCACGGTGGTTGTCGAGGGAACCGTGGTCGATGCCGACGAGCGCGCGCGGCTGGGGTCCGCTGTGCTCGCCGCGGCGCGCACAGCAGAACCTGCGATCTCCCTCGACAACCGCCTGACGGTTCGATCGGTGACTCCTGAGCCCGCCCCTGCAGTCGACGCGGCGGGCGACGCGGCGGGCGACGCCGCGGTCGACCGTACCGCCCCGGCCGATCCTCTTGCCGGTGCGCTGGCCTCGGGTCGGGTCGCCTTCGCGACCGACAGCTCGGAGCTCACCGACCTCGATCGTGCCCATCTCGACCAGATCGCGGCGGTGCTGCGCGGCGGTACCCAGAAGGTTCTGGTGGCTGGTCACACCGATGCCCAGGGTTCCCTGCCGGTCAACGAGGTCTTGTCGCTGGCACGGGCACACTCCGCGGCCTCCTATCTGTCGAGTCACGGAGTACCGCAGGGGCAGCTGCGGGCTGCCGGGTTCGCCGCCGACTATCCGGTGGCGACCAATGACACCGAAGCCGGCCGCGCCGCCAACCGCAGGGTGGAGATCTCCCCTCTCATGCCGTAGTGGCCGGCGGACTCGCTGCGTGCACGCGTTTCCTGACGCGTGGTGCTCCACCTGCGTGGTACCTACAGCGGGTGGCTGACACGAGCATGGGGCTGCACGAGCAGCCCGGAACGCTGCATCCGGCAACGATCGACCGACACCGGGCGATCGTCTCGCTGATGGAGGAACTCGAAGCGGTCGACTGGTACGACCAGCGGGTGGATGCGGCGGGGGATCCAAGCCTGGCCGGCATCCTCGCTCACAATCGGGATGAGGAGAAGGAACACGCCGCAATGACCCTGGAATGGCTGCGGCGTCACGATCCGGCCCTCGACGCCCAGCTCCGGACCTACCTGTTCACCTCCGGCCCGATTCTCTCGGTGGAGGCCGAGGCGACGGGAGGCAACGGCGACGGTGCGCCGACGCAGGACCGGCGGCTCCCCGTCGAGGGTCCGATGCCGGCCACTCCCGGGCGCGGTGACGGGTCGTTGGGCATTGGCGGTCTGCGGAGCGTGACCGGGTGAATCATCTGCTGCGCGACCACGCTCCGCTCACCGAGGCTTCCTGGTCGATGATCGACCGGGAAGCGCGGGCGAGGCTCACCACGAACCTCGCCGCCCGCAAGCTGGTCGATTTCTCCGGCCCGCACGGCTGGGGCCGGTCGGCGACCGCGCTGGGGCGGGTCACGACCCTTGCCACGGCGCCGGTAGAAGGCGTGGTTGCCCAGCTACGGCAGGTCCTGCCCCTGGTTGAGCTGCGGACATCCTTCACGCTGGCATGCCGGGAGTTGGCTGACGTCGACCGGGGCGCCGACGATGTGGATCTCGGTGCGCTCGACGAAGCCGTGCGCACCATCGCGATCAGCGAGAACGCGATCGTCTTCCACGGGTTTCCCGATGCCGGGATGGTCGGGATCATGGAGGCGTCGGCGCATCCCGCCGTCTCGCTCGGAGCTGACACCGGCACCTACCCCCGCGCCGTCGCCAAGGCCGTCGCCCTGCTGGCGCAGGCCGGCATCGGTGGACCCTACGGTCTGGCCATCGAGCCGGACGGGTACACGGCGATCATCGAGACGGTCGAGAAGGGCGGCTATCTGCTGCTCGGCCATCTCCGCCAGATTCTGGACGGGCCGGTGGTACGCGCTCCCGGAATCCGCGGAGCGGTCGTGCTGAGTCTGCGCGGGGGGGATTTCATCCTCGAGTCCGGTCAGGACCTGTCGGTCGGTTATGCCGGCCGCACGATGGACACGGTCCACCTCTATGTCGAGGAGAGCCTCAGCTTCCGCGTGACCGAGCCGGATGCGGCCGTGGTGTTGCGGGCACTGTGATCTGGGTGACAGCGAGGCGGTACGGCGACCTGCTTGTTTTTGATCTTTCTGTGTGAGACTCTCCCGTCTGGGAACTATTAGGGAAGCTTTAGCTAAGTAGCGAGCGTTCGTTTTCGTCATCCCAGCTGTGCGCAACCTCCGCTGGGTGACGCGGTGAACAGCTCCTGAATGGGCGTGGTGAGGTGCGGTGCTGGTCTGTTCATGTTTTGCTGTAAACGATCGGACGTTGCGCGGCGTGATCGAGTCGGGCGCGCGCGACACGGGTGATGTGGGTGACGTCTGCGCCGCAGGTACCGGCTGCGGCGGCTGCCTCGACGAGATCGAGGAGTTGCTGAGCGATCATCTCCGTGTCCGTCCGGTCGTCCCGTCGGGCTGACGCAGCGGAGGTTCCATGTGAGGGGCGACCCGGAAATCGTCGAACTGCTCAATCGCGTCCTCACCAATGAGTTGACAGCCGTCAATCAGTACTTCCTGCACTCGCGGATGCAGCTCAACTGGGGCTACGACCGGCTGGGCAGGCACACCTACGACGAGTCGATCGATGAGATGCGCCACGCTGACTTGCTGGTGCACCGGGTGCTCTACCTCGGTGGGCTCCCGAATCTCCAGCGGCTGAACACGTTGCGCGTCGGTGAGACCGTCGTCGAGCAACTGAACTCCGACCGGACCCACGAGATCGAGGCATGCGGCCTCCTGCGCGAAGGGATTGTCCTGACCCGATCCCGTGACGATGTCGGCTCGGCCGTCCTCCTGGAGAGGATCCTCGTCTCAGAGGAGGAGCACATCGACTGGCTGGACGCCCAGATCGAGCTACTCGCCCAGGTCGGGGAAGCGCACTACCTCTCGCAGCAGATCCACGACTGACCGGTAGCGGGCGACTGACCGTTTCAGGACAGCATGCTGCGGAGGGCTTCGGCGGTCGCACGTCGCAGCCTGCGGGCAGCCTCGGCCCGGCCGACGAACGCCGGCACCCCCACCGTCGCGGGGGCGCCGGCAACGGGGGCCACCGGGTGGACGGGGGCCACCGGGTGGACGGTGAAGACGGCGGTGAAGCCGGCATCCTGCCAGCGACCCGGGTCGAGGTCCACCCGTCCGCAGACCGCGATGACCGGCACACCGGCCGTCCGGGCCCGGCTCGCGACGACCGCCGGAGCCTTGCCCCGCAGGGTCGTCGCGTCCAGTGCGCCCTCGCCGGTGATCACAAGGTGAGCGCCGTCCAGGGCCGCGTCGAAGTCGACGAGATCGAGGAGCAGCTCGGCGCCCGCCCGTATCTGTGCACCGAGAAAGACCATCGCGCCAAAGCCGAGACCGCCGGCCGCGCCTGCGCCCGCGGTGACCCTCGCCTCCCTCGCCGGGAGGCCCGCGACATCCCACGGCAGCGCGTCGAGCCGGTTGGCGAGCGTGCGCAGCCCCTCTTCGAGGACGGCGACCTCGGCTGGTCCTGCGCCCTTCTGCGGTCCGAAGACCGCTGCCGCACCGTGCGGCCCGAGCAGCGGGCTGTCAACGTCTGCCGCGACGGTGATCTCAGCATGGGCGAGTCGCCGATCCCGACCGCTGACATCGATTGTGTGAAGATCACGTAGGGCGGCGCCACCCGGCGGCAGGGGCCGGCCGGTCCGGTCCAGAAATCTGACACCCAGTGCGGAGGCCATCCCGGCGCCCCCGTCGGTCGTCGCGCTCCCGCCCGCTCCGAGCAGCAGCCGTCGGGCTCCGGCGTCCAGGGCGGCACGCACCAGCTCACCGGTACCGGCAGTGGACGCTGCCAGCGGCGCGAGCCGTCCAGGTGGCACGAGCCGCAGACCGGACGCCGCAGCCGTCTCCAGCACCGCGGCGTCGGCTCGAACGGCGAACGCAGCGCGCACCGCGGTTCCCAGCGGCCCGGCCACAGTGGCCTCATGACGGGTGAAGCCCGCGGCAAGAGCCGCGGCCACGGTTCCGTCGCCGCCGTCGGCCACCGGCCGCATGACGATGTCCGCGTGCCGGTAGGTGTCACCGACCCCGTCAGCCATGGCGTGTGCCGCCTCGTTCGCGGTCAGCGTGCCTTTGAAGGCGTTGGGTGCCACAACGATTCGAACGGACGTGGACATGCCCGCATAATCCCGTTGCGACGTGCGGTCGGTACATCCGGCACATGTGAATATCCACCGGACACGCCCTAACGTTCTGTGCTCACCCGACTGCCGCTACACTCAGTCTTCGATCGGGAAGTAGCGTGATGAGCCGGGATGTGCACGGGGCTGACATCCGCGAGGAGGTGCGTTGGTCGCGAGCGTGGTCGGCTTGGTGCCTGACGTGGTGTCCGCCGGGCTACTGGTGGTGACATCCGACAGCCGTGTGGTTTGGGCTAACCGGGCCCTGTTCGCCCTTGTGACGGGCGGTGCGATGGTGCATGAGCAGAGTGCGACACCGGATCCGACGGGTCTTGGCGTACTCGTGCAGGCCACCGCCGGTTTCGACGACATGGTTGCCGCCCGACTGGCCGTCGCCGAGGCCGGACTGCCGTTGGTGGGCGTTGTCCCGGACGGGGAACCGTGCGAGGCCAGGTGGCAGGCGCCCGACGGCACCACCCGGTGGCTGGAGATCCGTTGCCGTGCGCTGGCTGCCGGTGACACGGGCCGGGACCGGACGGTCGGTACCGGGGGCTATGTTCTTTATGAGATTGTCGACAATACCGCTCGTCACAATGAAGAGGATGTCGCGCAGCTGCGCCAACGGTGGCTCCGTCATGTGGAGACGATCGCCCGGACGGGCATCTGGGAGTGGGACCTGGTCACCAACGAGGTGGAGTGGTCCGACGAGCTTCTTGCGATGTTCGGCTACCCCACGGACACCTATCTCGATTACGACACCTACCGGTCGCTGATGCACCCCGACGACGTCTCGAGGATCGAAGGCGTTCTGGAGCGGGCGATCGCCGAGGTCAGCCCGTTTGAATTCACCCACCGCATGTACCTGGCCGACCGGGTTACCGAGTGTGTGCTCGAATGCCACGGCGATGTCCTCACCGACCATGCGGGTACGCCGATTCGGATCATGGGTACGGCTCATGACGTCACCGAGCTGATCCGGGTCCGCCGCGAGCTCATCCACCTCACGACGCACGATCCGCTCACCGGACTGCGCAACCGCCAGGCGATGACGGCGCTTCTGTCCGAACGCATCGCAGGCATCGCAGACATCGCAGACATCGAACCCGTCGAGCGCATGACGGGCATCGCCATCGCGTCGAACGGGATGGCGCCGAACGGGATGGCGCGGGCCGGGATGGCGCCGAAGGCGCCGGCGCAGGCCGGGACTCTGCTACTCGTCGACGTGGACGATTTCAAGGACGTCAACGACATGCGCGGCCATGCCGTCGGCGACGCGGTGATGGGGGCTCTCGCCCAGCTGCTGGCCAAGACCCTGCCCGGCGCGGTTCTCGGGCGGCTCGGCGGCGACGAGTTCGCCGTGGTTCTGGAGTCCGACAACGGCCCGGACGGACTGGGCGTCGCGAACGCCCTGTGCGAGAAGGTTGCCCGGCACACGATCATCGTCGATGGCGTGACGATCCGTATCACCGTCAGCGTCGGCGTTGTGTCGCTGTCATCTGCGACCGACAGCGACATGGCACTGGCTCGTGCCCACCTTGCGTTGTACGAAGCCAAGGATGCCGGACGCGGCTGTGCGCGACTGTTCACCCCGGAGCGCTATGAGCACGTTGCCCGGCGGATCTCGATGGTGCAGCGGGTACGCGACGCCCTTGACGGGGGTCTGATGGCGTTGGACGCGCAGCCCGTCGTGGACCTGTCATCCCGCCAGGTGCAGGGATACGAGCTTCTGTTGCGTCTTCGTGACGGTCGGCAACCGGATCTGGCGCCGGCCGAATTCATGGGCGCACTCGCCGACAGCGATCTCATGCTGAGCCTGGACCGTTGGGTGCTGGCGCAGGCGGTGGCCGCACTCGCCTCCGCCACCGCTCGCCGGGAGCGGCTCCGCCTGCACATGAACATCTCCGGCCAGTCCGTCGCGGATCCCGAATTCGGTCAGTTCGTCCTGTCGGCGCTGCGTGCGGCCCGGGTCGATCCATCTCAACTCGGCCTGGAGATCCCCGAGAGCGTCGCGGTGACCAGCCTGGACGCGGCGCGGCATCTTGCCGAGACCCTCACCGACGCGGGATGCCGGTTCACCTTGGATGACTTCGGCGCGAGCGTGGGTTCGTTCGTCTACCTGCGCAACCTTCCATTCACCAATGTGAAGATCGACGGTGATTTCCTGCGGCATGTGGACACGTCGCCGGCCGACACCGTCCTGGTGGACGCCGTGGTACGGGTCGCGCGCTGCCTCGGTATGTACACCATTGCCGAGAAGGTCGATCGTGAACCGCTGGCGCTGGCACTGCGTGATCTTGGAGTGGACTATGCGCAGGGGTTCCTCACCGGCCGCCCCCGTCCATTGACCGATCTGCTCGCCGAAGGGTCGGACGTGGATCCCGAGACGCGTGAAGTCAGTCTCAACGGTTTTCTCGGTTAGCGCGCCCGGCAGTGATCAGCTGGAGCCGGTTTCAGATCAGTAGGGCCGCTGTGAACAGTCCCACCATGGTCGCGAGCGCGGCGGCGTCTGCGCGTCGGGGCCGGGCCGGCTGGTGTGACACCGCGCCGAAGCCGCCCCGCGCGGTGATCGCGTCGGTCATCTCCGCGGCCCGTCGTAGGCACGTGACTATCGCGGTGCACAGCAGCTCGGTCGCGCATCGCGCGTGGCGCGCCAACGCCGCCGGCCGGCGCGGCCGGGCCGGCCCCGCGGCCGCGCGTAGCCGGCGGACCGCGAGCAGCGTACGGATCTCGTCAACCAGCAGAGGCAGGCAGCGGATGGCCAGCGCCACCGTTGCCACCCACTCGTCGACCGGCAGCCGCAGCCGGCGCAGGGGCGCCATCAGCCGGTCCAGGGCGGGCGCGACGTCCGACAGCGGCGTTGTCCACCCGAGCAGCGCGGCAGTGGCGAACATGGTCATGGAGACCGACGTCAGCCGCAGCCATTCCAGGAGACCGCCGAGTGACAACCGCACTCCCGCGACCGCCATGAACGGTGCCTCGTGTGACTGCATGGTGAGCGCGGCGCCGATCAGGAGGCCGTACCAGAACCAACGGGGCAGCCTCGGTGCCGCGCCCGGCGGGATCCGGGCGATCACCATGCACACCCCGACGAATCCCGCGATCAGACCGATCACCGGCCACGACGGTCGCAGTGCGATGAGCATCCCGAGCGCGGCCATCATGATCAATTTTGTCCCCGCCCAGAGCCGGTGTACCGGGCTGGTGCCGGGGATGTAGCGCAGGAGGTTGGGTTCGGTCCGGCGGGCACGCGCGGCCGAACGCCGCCGGGAGAACCGACCCGGTGCTCGGGACGTGGCGGGCACGGGGACGTCGGGTTGCGAGGGCGCCGGTTGCGAGGGCGCCGGTTGCGAGGGCGATGGGGATGGGGATGGCGCTGGCGCTGCGGCCACGGGGACCGGATCCCGATCCCGATCCGGCAGCGGCAGCGGCAGCGGCAGCGGTGCGGCGTGGGGACCCGCGGTGCTGATGATCCCCGAACGCTGCGCACGAGCGATGAGCGGTGCGCTGCGAGGCTGGGGGAGCATGCGGGAACCGATGCGGGCGGTGTCCGCAGGGTCGCTTGCTGATACGTACCGTGGCCGGTCACCGTGGAACGGGCCGTCGTGGACCACCCGTCCGGCGTCCAGGACGAGCATCCGGTCTATCACCTCGGCCAGACCTTCGAAGTCGTGGGATACCACGACCAGCGTCAGCCCGGTGCGGATGCGAAGGTCCGCGAGCACCTTGACGAGGATGTGTCTCGACGGGGTGTCGAGTCCCGCCAGTGGTTCGTCGAGGATCATCAGGCGGGGTCGGCGGGCGATGAGTCCGGCGAGCGCGGCGCGGCGCATCTGCCCGCCGGAGAGGTTCTCCACCCGCCGGTCCCGAAACAGCACGGGGTCCAGGCCGACCGCGGCCAGCGCCTCGTCGGCGGCGGCGGCGCTCACCCCGGCCGCGGCGCGTACGTCAGCACCCACGGTGGGCGCCAGCAGCTGAAGGCGGGAGTGCTGCACGGCCAGTCCGATCTCGCCGGGGCAGGCGGTCAGCGGGCGACCGGCCATGCGGGCATCGCCTTCCGACGGACTGAGCAGACCGGCGAGGACGGCCGCGAGCGTCGACTTTCCCGATCCGTTACGACCACCGATAATGATCGATTCGCCGCTGTCGAGCTGGAAGGATACGTCGGTCAGCGCCCGGTGTGCCCATGGCGATCGGGATGAGTAAACCTGTCCGACACCGTCGAGACACACCAGCGGAGACGCCCCGGCGGTCACGATCGGACCCGGCGGGAACCGCGGTTGGCGCGGGTTGGGGCCCGGATCGACCGGTGCACAGCGCAGCGGGCCGGGTGGCGAGCTGTCCGCCGGTGTCATCCGACCGCTGTCGAGCATGATGCGACGATGTGCCCGCATCGCTTCGGTACGGCGGTGGGTCACGTGCACGACCGCGACCCCCTCCTCGTCGGGAAGGCGTGCCAGCAGCTCGGTGAGCTGCTGGCGGCCGTCAGCGTCCACCATGGCGGTGGACTCGTCGGAGACGAGCAGGCTCGGTGCCCGCGCGAGTGCGGCGGCGACCGCCAGCCGTTGCAGCTGTCCGCCCGACAACGTCGCGGTTTCGTGGTCGGCGAGCTGGGCGAGCCCGACCTTCGCCAGCAGCGCCTCGACATCGACCGCCCGGCCACCGTCAGCCAGGCCCCACACGATGTCGTCGCGGACACGCACACCCAGCACCTGTGACTCCGGCCGCTGGAAGATCATGGATGTGCCGCCGGGTCGGCCCAGCGCACAGTCACCGGGCCGCAGTACCCGCCCGCTAGTAGGGCTCCAACCACCGATGATGCGGGCGAGGGTGGACTTCCCGGATCCGTTGGCACCCAGGATCGCCACGAACTCGGCCGGCCAGATGGTCAGTGACACGTCGTGGACGGCGTCCCGTGACGCGCCGGGATAACGGTAGGTCACCGATTCCAGCTGGAGGGGAAGGGGCCGGGTCTGCGGACAGGGCTGCGCATCGGCTTGTGCCCGCGGGTGTGCCTGCCAGTATGCCTGCCAGTGTGCCTGCGAGTGTGCCTGCCAGTGGTCTGGCTGTTGCGGACGGGCGTGCGGATCCGGCTGCGCCGGCGCAGACCGCCGTCCGGCGGGGAGCCACGCCGGGGGGTTGGGATGGTCGGTCCGCGCCGATGGCGCGCCGGCGGCGAGGTGACGCAGTACCGGGCGGGTGACCAGCACGGTGGCGAGCACGTTGACCGCGGTGTTCGCCAGCAGCGCGGTCGGTAGGAGTGCCCACCAGTGCGTCGCGCCCCAGCGGACGACCGAGTCAGCGGCCGCCAGCCCGGGGTTGTCCGGCGCCATCCCGAGCCGTCCGATGCTGGTCCGGGCGCCGTCCCAGCTGTTGACGATCTCGGCGAGGACCAGTGTGCGCAGCTCGGTGAGAACGCCGAACACCGCGTCCATGACAAGGGCGACCGGCACCCACAGCACACCGACGGCCGCAGCCGCCGTGCGTAGGAGACCCCACCCCCGGCGGTGGGCGGTGCCCAGCAGCGTCCCGGTCATCATGCAGGAGGTGATGGTGATGGCGAACCCGGTGCCGCCGATGAGGACGGCTACGGCCATCGCGGCGAAGATCGCGGCGATCCCCGCCCGCAGTCGCCAGCGTGCAGCCAGTACCGCCGCCGGAACCGCCGCCGGGATCGTGAGCAACCAGCCGAGTGGAAGGAAACGCGCCACCAGGCAGATCGCGATCACCAGGTCGACGAGAACCGCCGCCTCGACGATCTCCAGTGCGCGCAGGCGACGCCCGGGCACAGACGTGACGGGCACCTCCGTCCGTATTTCCACGGTCACTCGCCACTCCCAGTCGCCGCCACACCGGACATCCAACTGTCCCATGGCGCTGGCACGGTGTCTGAGTCGCCCACGCCGATCACATCCCGGCGGCTGGGGGTCCTGGCTGTGGGCCGGGTCAGCTCAGCGGGCGGAAGGACGCCGGCTGGATGGCGGCCGGCTCGGTGGTGTACGCGGCGAGGGTGCGGGCCAGATCGGTCGGGTCGACACCGATGGCATGCATGTTGCGGGCGAGGTCGGCCATGACCGACAGTGCGTGGTACAGCAGCACTTCAGCGATTCCGGACGGCTGGCAGATTGCCAGCCGGAACGCGTTCGCGGCGTCGGAGTCCCCGGTCAGCGCGGCCAGTGCGCCGATGCGGATCCGTTGGCTGAGCGATTCCCAGACGCCCTCGCATTGAGGTGCCTCGGCGCTGCGCCAGACGCCGCGGTAGGTCAACGACCGGATGACCGCGTGTGGTTGTTCACCGGTTCGCAGATGCAGCGTCACCGCCCACATCGCGAGCAGCCAGCTCAGTGACCGCAGGAGTCTCGCGGGGTCGGCTGCGAGCCGTCCCGCCAGTGCATCCTCGGCCTCTCCTCGTGTGGATGTCTCCGCCCAGGCCTGGACTAGGCGTTCGGCTTCCACGATGTCGGTGATGCCCAGCTCGGGCGTGCATGGTCGCGCGACGGCGGCGGCCCGGTGGGACGCGGTGTCGACCAGTGCGAGTGCGCCGGCATCGTGCAGTGTCTGCCAGGCAAGTCCTGCTTGCGGCATGCCCGCTACGGTAATGGCCTGTTCGTCGTTTGAGTTCCCCTATTGCGCAGATCACTGACCTTCTCCACCACATGGACCCGTTCGTTGGTTGCGGCTCCGGAGGGTGTCTGCGGCGTGCGGACTGTGTGTCAGGCGTTGAGTTGTGATGCCAGTGTGAATGTATGTGCGGTCGCCGCTACGCTGTGCATATGTCGGCCGTCCCGCGCGGCGCGCACGCCTGATGGCGCACGATGGGTGTCGTGACTCGGGGAACCTTGCGTGTCTACCTTGGTGCCGCGCCAGGCGTCGGTAAGACCTACGCGGCTCTGGACGAGGCGCACCGGCGCCGCGATCGGGGAACCGATGTGGTCGTCGGTTTCGTCGAGACCCACGGCCGGCCGAAGACGGCGGCGTTGCTGGAAGGGCTGGAGGTCGTCCCGCGAAAGGAGATCTCCTACCGGGACGCGGTGTTCACCGAGATGGATGTTGACGCTGTGCTGGCCCGCAGGCCCGCGGTCGCCCTCGTCGACGAGCTCGCGCACACCAACGTCCCCGGCAGCCGCAACGCCAAGCGCTGGCAGGACGTCCACGAGCTCCTTGGCGCTGGTATCGACGTCATCTCCAACGTGAACATCCAGCACATGGATTCACTCAACGATGTGGTTGAGACGATCACCGGGGTGGCCCAGCGGGAGACCGTGCCCGATGACGTCGTCCGGGATGCCGACCAGGTGGAGCTGGTCGACATGGCCCCGGAGGCGCTGCGCCGTCGAATGGCGCACGGCAACGTCTACGCTCCGGAGAAGATCGACGCCGCACTGTCGAACTACTTCCGGGTTGGCAATCTGACTGCTCTGCGCGAGATAGCGCTACTGTGGGTAGCCGACAAGGTGGACGAGCAGCTCGACCGGTACCGCGCCGAACACGGCATAGCGGGGACCTGGGAAACCCGTGAACGCGTGGTCGTCGCTCTCACCGGTGGACCCGAGGGGGACACCCTGATCCGCCGGGCCGTCCGGATCGCGGACCGCAGCAAGGGCTCTGATCTGCTCGCCATCCACGTGGCCCGGTCGGACGGCCTGACCGGCGCGAACCCGCAGGCACTGGCCCGGCAGCGGGCGCTGGTGGAGAGCCTGGGAGGTACCTACCACCAGGTGATCGGCGAGGATGTCCCCACCGCGCTGCTCGACTTCGCCCGCGCGGAGAACGCGACCCAGCTGGTGCTCGGTGCCAGCCGGCGCGGCAGCCTGGCCCAGATGTTCAGCCCCGGTATCGGGGTCACCACGACCAAGCTGTCCGGGTCGATCGACGTCCACATGGTCACCCACGAGGAGGTCGGTAGTGGCTGGCGGCTGCCGCGGCTCACGCACGGCCTGACGCCGCGACGCCGCTTGATCGCGACTGCGCTGGCGGTCGCTCTTCTCCCGTTGCTCACCGTGGTCCTGGCGATCTCGCGTGAGTCGCTCAACCTCACAACCGACGCTCTTGCCTACCTGCTGGCGGTAGTGATCGTCGCGCTGGTCGGTGGATTCTGGCCCGCGCTGTTCGCCGCGGTCGCGAGTTCCCTGTTGCTGAA
>NZ_CAUVXL010000112.1:0-6843 GCF_963555915.1 Protofrankia sp. Cas4 | reverse complement strand
GATTCTCCAGGGCATCCCCGACCTGTTCTCCTCACCTGCCATGGCGATGGCCGGCGGCGGCGAACTACCCGGCCGGATGACCGGGCGTATCCTCGGCTCAGAAGCCCGCGCGGCACGCGACGTCGCCCGCGGCTGGACCCCACCGGTCCACAGCCTGGAGAACCCCCATACCATACGGTTCAGCCAGGAGAACGTCAGCTCAAAAACACGAGACGGAATGAAATTCCCTGACTTGGTGGAGAGTATGCGAACCGGCGGCTGGAACGGCGACCCCATCGATATCGTCGAGCTCCCCGACGGCTCACTGCTGAGTATCGACAACCGTCGCCTCCTGGCCGCACGCGAGGCGGGCCTGAAGGAGATACCGACCGTCCGCCACCACCCCGACGAACCCTTCCCCGAAAAACGTGGGAGGTCTCGATCCCTCATCCTGAATCATGAAATCCGCCAGCTTTCAGACGGAACACTGGTCCGCGGCGGCACCGAGGGTGTGATTCTGCATAGAATAAAAGACAATCCGGTAACATGGGGCGAGGCTGCCCTGTTCCGGACTGCCCGCCAGCCGAACAATCCGAACGGCTCTCCCTTTCCGCTCCTGGGTCGCTTGGAGCCGCCGAGGATACGGAACAAGGGATGAAAATTCATTCGGAAGCCTCGCCCATCCCGACTCTCGCTGAATGTTTTGCCCGCTATCTTCGGGACCTGGCGAACAAGAATTCTGTGGATGCGCTGATTGCCGCCCTGGATTCGAACGGCCTGCTTCTTGAGCGTGACCTCATGCAGACCCACCGTGGCAGCCAGGCAGGCTGGGTACCCACGCCGAAGTCGGCTGGGGTCTGGAATGGCCGTCGGTGCTGGCTGGGCTGGTATCCGCCGAATCTGAACGAGGTCTCAGCGGGTGACCTGTGGTTCGATCCGGTCGAGATATCACTCATGATAATAATTCCTCGATCGCCGGCGGACCTCGCGGAGCTCGCGGCGCTTCCCCCGCGCTTTCTGGCGCGACAGACGCCGTTTGCCGGGTGGATCGCCATTCGGCAGATGGCGGTCTGGCAGGCAGTCGGTTACTCGCTCCTGACCGGTCACGATCTACGGATCGATACGGAGGCCAGCTCGCCGGCTGCCGCTGTCGCCGGGGTATCACCGGCCCTGGCCCAGGACGTCAGTCTTTTCTTCGGTAAGGGCACCTGCGACCCGGAATACTGGGAGGCCACGCACGAGGCTTTCTCGAAGAATGAGCTTGCGGACCTGTGGCGCGAGGATGCACCGGAGCACGGCGGCGAGGAAAACTCCGGGTTCTGGATCGTCGTCGAACGCGCCGACGCCATGGCAGGCCTGCCGTGGACACAGCCAGCCGACGGCTTTCCCTACCTCGACGAACCGTTCCCGGCTCCGGGTGTCCGCTTCCGGACGGCCGTCTCCACCCAGATAGGTATAATAGATCCGGACGATGACGAGCCGGGTATGGTTATTGATCGTCGGCCGATGGCTTCGATGTGGAGCAGATGATCTCGGTGACCGACTCCTACTTCCGACGCTCTTCCGTCTGGGCGGTCGCGGCGCAGCTGAAGAAACACGGCTGGAAAGGCGAACCGCTTCATGCGGTCGGGCTTCCCGACGGCACGAAAGTCACCTTGCAGAACGTCCTCCTCGCCGCAGCGATCGAAGCCGGCATCCAGGAAATCCCCACGCTGACCCACCATCCCGACGAACCGTTCCCGCTGCTGCTGGCCAAGGACTTCGTCCTCACCCGCCCGGTCCGAGAACTACCAGACGGGTCATACGTCATCGGCGGATCCACCGGGCGGGTGCTGTTCCGTCGGGGGCGGCGTGCGGAGACATACGGTGAGGCTGCGTTGTTTCGTGCCGCAGGTCAGGTGGAGATTCCCGACGGTGGCCCGGTGCCCTTCATGTGGACGATGGCCCTGGACCGTGGAGAAGGCCGAGAATGACCGGAACGCTGGACATGGCATACGCAGATCATCTGCGTATGTGGGCAGCCGGGTCGCCGACGCGCCGGCTGGTGGATGAGCTCCTTGGTAACGGTGAGCAGGCCGAGGCCGCGCTACTACGGACCTATCTCGCCGCGGGCGAGCAGTGGGTGACGACGTCGCCGGCGTCGGGCGCATGGCAGGGCCGGGCATGCTGGATCGGCGCCAGACCACCGGCTGAAGCCAACGGCGGCGACCTGTGGTTTGACGTGGCGGAAGTAACCACCACCGTGCTGGTTCCGCGTCCAAACGCGGAGGTCGCAGATTTTTCGCCCGACGAGTGGGAAATAATGACCCCGTGCGTGGGCTGGCTGTCGACCAGACCGGTCCGCCGATGGCAGGTTCTCGGTTTCGCGGCCGTCGCCGACCTGAACGTGGCCCGGCAGATTGGTTCGTCCGCATATGCGATGGGCCTCCAAGGCCGCTGGGCCAACCAGTACGCCGTCTACTTCGGAAAGAGCCTGCCCGGCTGGGACAGCTGGTGGGGGGCATCCTGCGCATTCGGCGAACAGATCCTCGACGCCATGTGGCCGGAGGACATTCCCGAGATCGGATTTCATGTCGAGGAGGACGCGGTAGCAATTCTGGGACGCGCACGCGCGCTGCTCGTGGACCAGGACCCGGGCGGATCGTTCCCGCTTGGCGAACATTTTGCCATCGCAGATCACTTCTGGCTACCCGGGATGCGCTTTCGGACGGAGGTGAGCACCCAGCTCGGTCTCCTACCGCCCGACGGGGAAGGAATCGGAGGCGCACGTATCCTCGCCCGCCCGTGAATGAGCGATACATCCTGCGGATGCCGCAGGGTGTCGACCTCACTGTGCAGGCAGCGGACACGGCTACCGAATCCAGCCACCAGAAACGATCTTTCGAGCTTTGTGCGATCAACAAGGCCGCTTTCGGCGTACAAACCTCGAAAGATCGTCAGCGTGCGACGCATCAACCCGGTCACAGCCCGCGGAACACACCCGCCAACCGACGCACCCACGATCCGCGGACGGAGACCTCGGCCGGGGCGGCGGGTTGGGACCGTGCGGCAGGTTGGGACGGTGCGGCAAGTGGGGACCGTGCGGCGGGTTGGGACGGTGCGGCAAGTGGGGACGGTGCGGCCCGAGGGCACCAGGCGAGTCGCCTCGGCGACTCCCAGGACAGCGATTACCGAAAGTCGGTGGTGTCGGCGAGGCTGGTCATCGACTATCGGTGGTGTGCCCGTCCCTCCGCAGAAGGTGCCGCAGCCTGGATCTTGGCCTGCCACGAAGTCCCTGGATCGCAGCACCGGACTTCCGTTTGTGGTCGGCCTTGACGACTCGGATACGCCGTACGACGTAGTCGACGCCCTCGCGCTGGCTCCGTTCACCACAGGTGAGCAACCATGGGCGCACAGCGCCCGGATCGACCGCCTGCGGTCGGGTGCATCATTGCTACCCGCCGGCGCGCAGGTGCTGCGCACGGTCGTGGAGGACTCGCGTGACTCACGCCTTGCCGCAGGTGAGGGTTGGACGTTGCGTGCTGTGCGGTGGCGCGGGGGCGGCGGCGAGGTGACCGTGACGGCGGTCAGCGAGGAACTGGCACGCACGGTCCTCGACGGGGTGGTGCGCGAGGCGGTCGCCGAATCGGAAGCCGACAGCGCTGTCACGATGGGCTTCTGGTACATGTCCGCGCGACGCGGTCCGACCCGTACCGCCCGCGAGGCGGCCACGACATCATGGGCGTCGATCCGCCGCAACTACGCCAGCAGCGCGGTCGGCGCACTCGACAGGCTCATGACCGTGAGTCACGAGACGCTGGTCGGCCGACTGATCCTTTTGCACGGACCGGCCGGCACCGGAAAGACCACCGTGCTGCGGGCGTTGGCCCACGAGTGGCGGCGCTGGTGCCAGGTTGACTGTGTTCTGGACCCGGAGTCGCTGTTCGCCGATCCCGGCTACCTGATGGAAGTTGCGATCGGCTTCGACGACGACGGCGAGGATGAGACCGAGGCCAATGACCCGGACCACAGCGACCAGGACCATGGCGACCGGGATGACGGCGTCCAGGATGACGGCGTCCAGGATGACGGTGGCGATGACGCGGACGGTCCCGGTCGACACATTCATGATCACGCAAGCGGTGAAAGCGGTGCGAGCAGTGCCGGTGACCGTGACATGGCGCAGGCCGGCAAAACGCGCGAGGTGCGCGAGACCCGCCGACGATGGCGGCTGCTGGTGATAGAGGACTGCGACGAACTGGTCCGCGGTGACCTCAGAGGCTCCTCGGGCCAGGCGTTGTCGCGGCTGCTCAACCTGACTGACGGCCTGGTCGGGCAGGGTCGCGACGTCCTGGTCGCACTGACCACCAACGATGATCTTACTCAGCTGCACCCGGCGATCGTGCGCCCGGGGAGGTGCCTGGCTCAGGTCGAGGTGGGACCGCTGTCCTACGACGAGGCCACCGCCTGGCTCGGCACCACCCAGAGCGTCGGGCCGACCATGACGTTGGCGGAACTGTTCGCGCTCCGCGACGGCCGCGCCCCGGTACAGACCACCAAGCCGGACGCCCATTCCGGCCCCTACCTGTAAGGGCCCCTATCGGTAGTCCCATCGGTAGTCGCAGGGCCGGGCCGGCCGGCGGTCAGGCGGGTTGCAAGGAAGCGGCCCGGCGGGTCACTCCCCGGCCCTGAACTCGCTGATGCCGATCACATTCGACTGTGCGTGCACGCACCGGTAGATCATGGCCTTGTCCGCCGGGGAGGCGAACGTGATGTCGTAACGCAGCGGATACACGCGGCTGGCCTCGGTAGTGTTGTGATCACGTACCTCCTGGACGGCCTGGCCGGCGGTGGGGCACGCAGCGCGGACCGCCTCCTTCTGCGCGTCCGTGGCGGTGGCCGTGAAATAGACCACGGCCTCGATCCGAGGTGACGGTCCGGCGACCGCGACATACACGCCGAAGGCGGTCAGAGCGGCGAACGCCAACCCGCCGAGCACCACCCAGCGCCGGTGGCGTCGATCGGTGAGGGTCCGGCGCAGCCCCGCCGTCACCGACTCGGGCGGGCGTCGGACCCGTGCCGGTGGGGCGGTGTCCGCAACGTCGCTCACGGTCGGGAACCTTCCCTCGGACGAGATCTCACAGAGCGGCCTCACAGCGCGGCCTCACAGCGCCGTCTGACCGGGCCGTCTGACCGGGCCACCACCAGTACGGCGTGCCCCCAACCTAGCTGTTGCGGCGAGGCCTTAAGGTAAGCGGTCTTGCCCGCGCGAACGCGAGGGATGTTCATCACACCCGACCTGTCCACACCGGCCAGGGACGACGTGATCATGGGGGGGTCCCAGCGGATCGCGAAGCGATCCGTGGAGTCCGTCTCCTCGCGTCGCCGCAGGCCCCAAGAAACTCCGGAGAGACCGTGCCCTCCCGTATCGAGGACTACGCGGTGATAGGCGACACACATTCGGCCGCGCTGGTCTCCAGGGACGGTTCGATTGACTGGCTGTGCCTACCGCGGTTCGACTCGACCGCCTGTTTCGCCGCCCTGCTCGGCGACAACGACTCCGGCCACTGGAAGATCGCGCCGGTCGATCCCGTGCTCGCGGTGAGCCGCCGCTACCGGGGTGACACCCTCGTCCTGGAAACCGACATGACCACGGCGAACGGAACCGTGCGCATCGTCGACGCCATGTACCCGCGCTCAGGCGAGCACATCGTGCTGAGGCTGGTCGAGGGCGTCGAAGGCACCGTGCGGATGCGCAGCGAAACCCGCATCCGGTTCGACTACGGCTCGATCGTCCCCTGGGTGCGACGGCTGGACGATCACACGATGATCGCGGTCGCCGGGCCGGACGCAGTGACGTTGCGTACAACCGCGCCGATGGAGGGCCACGACATGGCCACCTTCGCGGAGTTCGCGGTGTCCGCCGGCCAGTCCGTGCCGTTCTCCCTGACCTGGTGTCCCTCACACCGTCGCGCACCCACCCAGATCGACGTCCGCCGGGCGATCGATCTCACCGAGTCGTGGTGGGCGGAGTGGATGGCCGGCTGCACCTACGACGGACAGTGGCAGGAGGCCGTCCGGCGGTCCCTGATCACCCTCAAGGCGCTGACGTACGCCCCCACCGGCGGCATCGTCGCGGCGGTCACCACATCCCTGCCGGAGATGATCGGTGGCGTCCGCAACTGGGACTACCGCTACTGCTGGTTGCGCGACGCCACCATCACCCTGCTCGCTCTGCTCGATGCCGGCTTCACCAGCGAGGCCACCGCGTGGCGGGAATGGCTGCTGCGCGCGGTGGCCGGTGACCCCTCCCGGGTCCAGATCATGTACGGGGTCGGCGGTGAACGCCGGCTCACCGAGTACGAAGTGCCGTGGCTGCCCGGCTACGAGGGTTCGTCGCCCGTACGGGTCGGCAACGGCGCCGTCGAACAGTTCCAGCTCGACGTCTACGGCGAGGTACTGGACGCGCTGCATGTGGCCCGGATGGCGACCGAGGTGGACGGCCGCGACGACTCCTGGGCCCTGCAGTCCAAGCTGATGGACTTCCTGGAGACCGGATGGCGTAAGCCTGACGAGGGCATCTGGGAGGTCCGAGGGCCGCGGCGGGACTTCGTCCACTCCAAGGTCATGGCCTGGGTGGCGGCCGACCGGGCGATCAAGGGCATCACCGAGTCGGGCCTGCCCGGCCCGTTGGACCGCTGGACGGCGCTGCGAGCCGAGATCCACAACGAGGTCTGCATCCGGGGCTTCGACCCCGATCGCAACACCTTCACGCAGTTCTACGGCTCCACCGAGCTGGACGCCGCCCTGCTGTACATGCCGCTGGTCGGCTTCCTGCCCGCGACGGATCCGCGGGTCGTCGGCACGGTGAGCGCCATCGAACGC
>NZ_CAUVXL010000111.1:0-20561 GCF_963555915.1 Protofrankia sp. Cas4 | reverse complement strand
TGCAGGACGGCTTCGTACTGCGCTACCCGACCGCCGAGGACGGTGCCGTGGACGGGCTGCCCGCTGGTGAGGGCGCCTTCCTGGCCTGCACCTTCTGGCTCGCCGACAACTACGCGCTGTCGGGGCGGGTGCGCGAGGCCCAGGAGCTGTTCGAACGGCTACTGGCCCTGCGTAACGACGTGGGGCTGCTGGCGGAAGAGTACGACCCGCGGCTGGGGCGCATGGTCGGCAACTTCCCGCAGGCGTTCAGTCATGTGCCGCTGGTCAACACCGCGCGGACGCTGACCGATGCGCTCCGGGGCATGCCGCGCTCCCGAACCGACCGGGCCTACCCACCCGGCCACTTCTTCGGGTAGGAGGTCCGTCGGGTAGGAGGTCCGTCGGGTCGAGGGCTGTTCGGGTAGGAGGCCGCTACCCAACGGCGTTCGAGGGGATCCACGCAGGGACGGGACCGACCGCCCGCCCACGTCCCCCGATACTGGGGGCAGGCCACACCAATGGTGGCAAACAACCAGAGGGGGCAGGACACGTGGCGGGTCGGGTCGCGGTCATCGGCGGTGGGATCGTGGGCTTGGCGGTGGCCCGACGGATCGGACAGATCGATCCGGGCGCCACCGTCACGGTCTTCGAGAAGGAACACGACGTCGCCCGGCATCAGACCGGGCACAACAGCGGGGTGGTCCACGCCGGGCTCTACTACCAGCCCGGCTCGCTGAAGGCGACACTGTGCCGACGCGGTGTCGCGCTACTCAAGGAGTACTGCGCCGCCCACCGCATCCGCTACGACGAGTGCGGGAAGATCGTCGTAGCGGTTGACACCAGCGAGCTGGGCAGGCTCGCCGACATCGCCGACCGCGCCCACGCCAACGGCGTCCCGGACACGACCATGCTGGACCCGGCCGGCCTGCGCCGCTACGAACCGCATGCCCGTGGGGTGGCCGCACTGTACTCCCCCACGACCGCGATCGTGGACTACCCGGCCGTGGCCCGAGCGCTGCGGGACGACATCCTGGACGCGGGCGGGTCGGTCCGTACAGGTGCCGAGGTCGTGTCGGTCGAGGAACGCGGCGACGGCGTTCGGCTGGGTCTGCGGATCCGGGGAACGGCCCGGGTGACCCCCAACGGCAGCCGCGCGACCACGTTGAAGGCCGGTGGCACGGTCACGGAGGTGACCGAGACGGCTGGGCCGTTCGACCTTCTCATCGCCTGCGCGGGGCTGCAGTCCGACCAGGTCGCGGCGTTCACCGGGGAAGATCCCTCACCGCAGATCATCCCATTTCGTGGCGACTACTGGCTGCTACGGCCGGAGCGTCGGGGGCTGGTGCGAGGACTGATCTATCCGGTACCGGACCCGCGGTACCCGTTTCTCGGCATCCATCTGACCAAACGGGTGGACGGCGAGATCCTGGTCGGCCCGAACGCGGTTCTGGCGACTGCCAGGGAAGGATACACGGCCCTGACCGTCGCGGGATCGGACCTGCGCGCGACGCTTGCCTGGCCTGGCTTCCACAAGATGGCCCGCACGCACTGGAAGACCGGAGCACGTGAGATCCTGCGGACGGCCAGCCGGCGCGCGTTCGTCGCGCAGGCCCGCCGGTACGTCCCGCAGCTACAGGCCGCTGACGTCGTGCGGGGGCCGGCCGGCGTACGCGCGCAGGCGGTCGCCCGGGACGGCAGCCTGGTGGACGACTTCGTGTTGTCGATCCGTGGACGGATTGTGCACGTCCGCAACGCGCCATCACCGGGCGCAACCGCGTCTTTGGCCATCGCCGAGCACATCGTCAGTAAGGTCGTCGCGGAACCGGCCGCGTGAACGCGGAGCCACGCAGGCGTGACGCCGCAACCACGACCTGACCCTAAAACGGCGCCTATGAGCCATTGGTCTATCATGACATTCCTGGTCACGTTACGTGATCGGGGGGGCAGCCAGGACGTCGACCGGTTACCGAATGTAAAGTGGTGATGGAGCCAGATGTTCCCTGTTCGTGGCAGACGCCGACGATTGCACCGGCGCCGAACGACGATGGCGGCCGGCATCGCCGTCGTCGGCCTATTGTCCACGCTCGCGGCCTGTCAGGACCCGACGACCCCGACAACCCCGATCGGCAGCCGCAGCCCGGAGGCCACCGGCGCGCCCGCGACACCGGCCCCGGGCGTCCCGACAACGCCCGTGCCGCCGGCTCAACCCGGGGTCACCGCGCCCGACTTCGCCACGTTCGCGAAGTGGAGCAATCCCGCGACGTGGGGCGGCAAGGTCCCCGCCGCGGGTGACGTCGTCACCGTCGCGGCCGGCAAACAGATACTCGTCGATGTCGACCTGCCCAAGCTGGGGGGCTTGGTGGTCAGCGGCGACCTCGCGTTCGCGGACCGGCCGACGACCCTGCGCACGGCCTACGTCATGGTGCACGGGCGGTTCTGGATGGGTAGCGAGAAGGCCCCGCTCACCAGCGCCATCAGGCTCATCCTCGACGGCCGCTCGACCGACAACACCATGGGTATGGGCGCGAACGTCCTGGGCTCGATGGGTGGCCGTATCGAGATCCACGGTCGGGATTCCGGGCAGACCTGGACAAAGCTGTCCCAGACGGCCAACGCCGGCGCCACGACCCTCGCGCTCATCGACCCCGTGTCGTGGCGTGCCGGTGATCTCATCGTCGTCGCATCCTCCGACCTCGACGTGAACCACAAGGAACGCGTCACGGTTTCCGGGGTTTCAGCGGACGGCAGGACGGTCACGATCAGCAAGCCGCTGATCCACAAGCACGCGTCGATCGTCACCACGCAGACCTCCGGCGGGCAGACCCGCTCGGTCGAGGAGCGGGCCGAAGTCGGCCTGCTGTCGCACAACATCGTGATCACCGGCCCCGATGACGCGGCGACGACGAAGTTCGGCGGCCACGTCATGATCATGTCCGGTGGCGCGCTGCGCATGTCGAACACCGAACTCATCCACATGGGTCAGCTCGGGGTGCTGGCCCGCTACCCGATCCACTGGCACTGGGCCGGCGATCAGAGCGCGTCGCTGGTGGACAGCATCAGCATCATCGACAGCTTCAACCGCATGGTCACCATCCACCGGACCAACAACGTGCATGTCAACGGGGTGGTGGCCGACGAGACCTACGGTGCCGGTTTCTTCCTCGAAGACCGCGTCGAGGAGGGCAACGTCCTCAGCAACAACCTGGTGATGGGCGTCCGGCAGGTCCCGGCGGGTAGCAAACCGCTACGCGCGTCCGACCAGATCCCGTCGGAATTCTGGATCACCGATCCGAACAACACGCTGAGCGGCAACTCCGCCGCCGGTGGTGACGGCGTGGGCATCTGGTACGACTTCGACATGAACGCGGTCGACGCCGGAAACGCCAGCGACGACGCGATCCACGACGCGGTCGACAAGCCGTTCGGTCTCAATCAGAACAGCACCGCCCACTCACACACCATCCACCCCTCCGATTTCCCGGCGGAGGGCGTGCCAGGTTCGGGAATCAGCGTGGAAGCCTACAACGGCGACTATGCCAAGCGTGGCACCATGATCAATCCGAACGTGTGGAAAAACGAGGGCTTCGGTCTGTGGATCGACGGCGCGCTCACGACCAACAATCCCACCGCCGCGAACAACAGCATTGCCCTCAACTGCCAGGACACCGCCGTCAACAACGGTCTGCTCATCGGCAACAACACCGCCAACAGCGGCAGTGAAACCGGGCACATCCAGGCACTGATCCGCTTCTACCACGGCCAGTGCGACACGAACGGAACATGGCTCGCCAACTTCAAGCAGGGCGCCGGATCGGATCCCGGGCTTGCGGCCATCAGCGACATCGGCGCAAGCACGTGGGACGCCACCAACCGGGTGAAGAGCCTGAAGTTCTTCGGTGACGGCTACCGCACCCTGTTCGCCAGCAACAGCCCGTACTTCGAAGCCGCGGAGGCCGGTCACGCACACTGGTTCGCCGACCTCGACGGCTCGGTCAAGGGTGACGGCGTGCCGGCAATCATCGACAACAACTCCGCTCTGCTGCGGGCGCCGACAGACAAGACCATCTACAGCCGGGTCGGTCTGGACTACTTCCAGGGCGCGGACTTCGGTACCTGGAGCCCGCTCAACCGCGGCTTCATGCGCCTGCGCTTCGGCCTGGTCGAAGATCACTGGACGTGGAAGCGCGCCGACGGCGTCACCGCCTACAGCGGCACCGTCGGGGTGGTCGAAGGCCAGCGGTACCAGCTGGCTCCTCCGTCCGGCGGAGCGCTCAGCTCGCTCGACTTCGACATCCACGGCACCGATCCCGGCTTTGTCGACCTGGTCATCCCCTGGTCGGGCACGTCCGCGCCCAAGGCCAGCTTCAAGTTCTGGGGGCAGGACGTTGCGGTGAAGATGGCCTCGAGCGTCGCCGGCATCGGCCAGGACGGTCAGTACTTCGTCTCCGGTGGAAACCTCTATCTGCGTATCCAGGTCGGCGGGACGGGCGTGGCCTTCGGCAACGGCGGCGACCTGCGCAGTCTGGCCAACGCGGACCAGTACTGGACCATCGGGTAGCTCCAGGAGGCAGCCCGCCGGTCGCGCGCGTCATGAATCCGTGCGCGCGACCGGCAACGGCGACGCGGCGTCGCTGATCGCGGCCAGCAGGGGAAGAATGTGCGCACACACCGCGGTGGGGACACCGTGCTCGGCGCCGATCCGAACCACCGCGCCGATCAGGGCCTCATGTTCCAGGGGACGGCCCGCCAACCGGTCGTAGAGCATCGACGTACCCGACCCGGCGGGCTGATTGCGCAGCCGGTCGATGGTCACCTCCGCCAGGTCGGCGGGAACGGCCGCACCGTCGGCGTGGGCGACGGCGACCGCTTCGCGCATGATGCTCACCGCGAGCCGGCCCACATCCGCTCGACGCAACACCTCCAGGCGCCGGCCGGTCAGCGCGGTCAGCGAGTTCGCCGCGGTGTTGGCGGTCAGTTTCGTCCAGGCTGTGACGGCGAAGTCGTCCACCGGTCGCAGCAGCCCGGCACCGGGCAGGACCTCGGCGAAACGGTCGGCGAGAGCACCCGCCGGAACGTGCAGGAACCCGTAATTGTGGTGTTCGACCACGCCGGGCGCGACCGGCTCGGCGTTGATGTAGACGACCGTGGGGAGCACCCGGTCCGCGGGGACCACCGCCGCGACCCGCTCGGCGTGGCGGACGCCGTTCTGGGCCACCACGACGATGGTGTCCGGACCGACCAGATGCCTCAACCACGCGAGCGCCGCCGCATTCTGATGGACCTTCGTCGCCAGCAGCACCCAGTCGACCGGGTCGGCCTGCTCGGGTCTGGTCCAGACTGGCAGTTCGGCGCGGAACACCCCGTCCGGGCCCCGGACCACCAGCTCGTCGAACCGTCGACGCGCGCAGAGCTGCACGTCGGCCCCTGCGACCGCCGCTCGGGCGGCGAAGAACCCGCCGACCGCACCCACGCCGACGACAGCCAGCCGTCCCGCCATCAGTGCAGTGTTGCAGCGCGCCCGAGCCCGACGCGAGCGAACCGGTTGGGCCGGTGGCGTCATACACCGACGTTTCCATCTGCTGAAATAGCAGGCGTTGTCGATGCACCTGACCGGCCGAGGACGGCGTGACCATGCCACCTGACGCACCGCCGCCTGATCGCAAGGGCTTCGCCGTTGCCTCACACGGCGTGGTCATGGCCCGTGCGGCCGTCCTGTTCCGTGTCCTGATCGGCGTGCTGAGCCTCGCGCAGGTCGCGATCTGGTGGTCGTGGACCTGGGCACACCCGTGGACGCTCGCCGGTCCGCTCGCGGCCGCCGGCTGGACTGTGATCGTCGCGGTCCTCCTCGCCCGCAACGGCCTCGACCCACGCATCAGCTCCCTTGAGCTCGCGTTCGCCGGACCGCTGGCCTGCTTCGGCGCGCTGCTGGTCCCACCCGCGACCGTCGGAGACGCCTCCAACTGGGTCTACGTCACCGTGGGCGGGGTCACCGTGACGGCGGCGTGGTGCCTGCCGGTGCGGGCCGCCGTGCCAGCCGTCGCGAGCGTCGCGGCAGCCTACTGGGCCGGTGCGGCCATGGTGGGGCCGTCGGGTCCGGCCCCCGGCGTGCCGGTGCGCTCCGTGGTGCTGCTCGCGGTCATCACGACAGTCTGGGCGCTTGCCGTGCGCACCTGCCGCGCTCACGCAGCCGACGCCGACATCGACCTCGTCGCGGCGGTACGCCGGTACCGGATCGCCACGATCACCCAATCCCGGACGCAGGACCGCCGGGAACAGGAACGCATCGTTCACGACACGCTCGTCAACACCCTCACCGGAATCGCGATGAACGGCGCGCAACCCCTTGATCCGGTCACGCCTACGCCTACGCCTACGCCAACGGCGACGGCGCCGGTACCCACGGCCGATATCCGCAACCGCTGCGCGGATGACCTCGCCGTCCTGGAGACATTCCTCGCCCGGGGGGCATCCCGGGACGGCACGCCGGCAGCGGCAGCGGCGGCGCGGGCGGCGCTGGCCCACGACAGCGGCCGGCTCATCCGCACCGGCCACGAGACCGGGCTGGCCCGCGGCGTCGCCGTCTTCATCGTCTGCTGGCACGCGGCGATGGCGCTGCCCGCCGTCACCATGGCGCAGACCTACCGCTGGCCGCTGGTCTCGCTGGTGGTGTGGCTCGGGCTGGCCGCTCTTGCCGTCCGCACCGTCCCCGCCATGATCAGGCGAGGTCTGCGGGGACGGGAGTCCGCCGGCCTGCTGGGCGCTGCGGCGCTCGCGGAGCTTCTGGTCGGCCTGACCTGCCGTGGGTACAACGTGGTCGGTTTCGCCAACTGGGCGCTGCTCGGCGCCGGTTGGCTACTGGTTGCGACGGCGGTGAGCCGTCCGACCCGCGAGGCCCTCCTCGGCGCCACCACGGTGACGGTTCTGGCCACCGTGCTCGCCCTGCGCGAGGTCGGCCCGGTGCCGCTTGCATTGGCGCGGCTGGTCGCGGTGACCTGGGGTCTGTGGGTGCCGGCGCTGGCGGTCACGGTGATCCGCCGCGCCATGGCCGCAGCCGGCCCGACCGTTGCGCGGACCGTGGCGACCGAGGCCGACCGCAGCGCGCTGGAGGTCGCCGCCGCAGCGGTCCGGGCCGACCGCGCCCGCCGGTGGGACATACTCGCGACCCGCACGCTGCCGCTGGTACGGGCGATCGCCGACGGCCTGCTCGACCCGGCCGACGAGGCCGTGCGCAGCCGCTGTGCCGCCCAGGCTGCGACGCTGCGCCGGATGCTGGCCGGAACGACCGCCACGGACCTCGAACATGTGATCGCCTCCGCCGAGCGCCGAGGCCTGCGGGTCGAGACGCAGCTGGCCGGAGACCTGCGTGACGTTCCAGCGCAGGCGCGCAGCGCGATTGCCCGAATAGTCGACGAGTCCCTCGCATCGGTCGCCACAGGTCGAGTTCTGCTCACCGTGCTCGGCGGGACCGACGAGGCACAGGTGTTCGTGTCCTTCCCCGCTCCCGTACAGGCCGTACAGGCCATTCCGATCATCGACCCGGGCTGTCATCTTGACGGCAATCAGGACGGCCACCTTGACGCGCTCGCGGACATGGTGGACGGCCGCGGTTCCCTGGAGCTGCGATGGAGCCGATGAGGACACCCGCCGCCCGACCACGACCGATCACTGATCCACTCAGAAGGGACGCACATGCTTGAGAGGGTGAAGTGGTGGGCGCTGCCGGGCCCGGTGGCCCGTGCCCTTACGCCGCAGGTCGGATGATCACTGTCGCGGCCGTCGATGATCACCCCATCGTCCTGCACGGACTCGAGGGGTTACTCGCGGCGACGCCCGACTGCAGACTCGTGGCCAAAGCCGCCAGCATGGCGGAGCTCCTCGCGGGCCCGGGACGCCACGCCGACGTCGTCCTGCTCGATCTCGACCTCGGCGATGGCAGCACCGCGCCGGACAACATCCGATGTCTGGCCGACACCGGCCCCGCCGTGGTCGTCTTCAGCGCGACGGCCGCACCGACCGCGGTCCGCGAAGCCATCCGCGCCGGGGCCTACGGCTTCGTACCCAAGACCGAGACCGTCGACGACCTGGCGACGGCCATCCGGGCTGCGGCGGCCGGCTGCGGCTGGGTGTCGCCCCAGCTCGCCTTCGTCCTGTTGACCGACGACGCGCCCGATCGCCCGACGCTGTCCGCACAGGAACGCGAGGCGCTGCGGCTGTATGCGGGCGGAATGCCCATGAAGTTGGTCAGCAAACGCATGAACGTGGGCACCGAGACCGCCAAGCAGTACATCGAACGGGTCAGGATGAAATACCGCAAGGTCGGCCGGGACGCGACAACCAAGATCGACCTGTACCGCCGGGCGGTGGAAGACGGCTATCTGCAGCCCGACCACGCCGGATGACGCTAGGCGGCGTCCCCACCCTGCCCCCCGCTTCAGGGTGGAAACGCGCCGATCGGAGTCGCTCGGCGACCATCACACAGCCTGGCCCCGACCGCAGGTGGTGTCATGACCCCACAGCTCAGGACGCAGGACCCCCAAATGGGGGACGGGCACGGCGCGTTCCGAACCGGGCGAACAGCGAGCCACCGACGACAGCACAGCCGCCGAGGAGCGTGACCCACAGACCCGGCCCGATGTCGACCGAGATACCCAGGGCGATCCCATCGGGTCGGGAGCCACGCAGGAGCTGGAGCATGTCGACGATCGCCATCAGAACGATCATCGTGCCGGCGACCGCGGAGATGATCCATTCCCAGCCGGTCCGGGCACGGCCGATCAGCACCGCGCCCAGGACGGCGGACAGGACACCGAGCACCAGCGTCGTCCCGCCGTACTGGTCGGCGTCGGTGCCCCTGACCGGAATCGACGCCAACCCGAAGGCGCTGACGGTCGCCCATGTCATGACCGCACCGACGGCGCTGAGGACCCCGGCTGCGAGCACCAGCAGCCCGCCGACCGTCCGGCTCAACCCCGGCCGGGGGCTCGCGGCCATCCTCGTGGCGCCGCCGGCTTCCTGCAGGTGAATCGCGAGCGGCGCGCCCCACAGGTGACGTTCCCGGCCGCCAGCCACCTCGTCCACGGCATCTGTACCGGCGGGGCCCTGCGGGCCGCCGGCGGGGCCTTGCGGGCCGGCAGGGCCCTGCGGTGGCGTGGCGCCGTCGTACGACCGGGCCCAACGCGGATCAGCCGTGCGGGCCATTGCCGCGCGCCGCTCCGCTCGCCACTGCTGGTCGGGTCCGACGTCCGCACCGGTCGGTCGCGATCGGGGGCCGGCATCGGTCGTGCCCCCGCCGGCCGAGCGCTCGGCCGGCGGGGGCACCCATGGACTGCGATCCTGGTCGGACACGCCATCCTCCCCGTACGGTTACCTGCCTACCTTGGGCCTATCACGGGGCCGGGTGCCCGCGCCGCAACCGCACGCTCCCGGCAAGCGCGACCAGACCGGCGACCAGGGTCAGGACGAGTCCGGACTCGGGAACCACGCTTATCTGATCGGCTGAAAGGCCGCGGAAGGACGACAACGACGGCGGTCCCGCGACGATGTCCATCGTGGACAGCACCGTGACCCCGGCCGCGAGCACCCGCACGACCAGCCCATCCGCCGCTCCCGTTGGGCGCCCGAGCACGCGCGCGAAACCGATCACCATCAGCAGCGCACCGGCAACCATTGTCACACGACCGTCGCCAACCGTCAGGCCCGAAAACGTGCGAGTCTCCGCCCCGCTGCTCAGGATGCTCCACGGCAACACCGCGCCAGCCCCGGCAGCCACACCAGCGGCGCAGACGACGAGACCGGCAAGCCGCCCGGCCCCTGCGGGTTGGGGCTGCGCGGACCGCCCCGCACCGGCGCCGCCACGCTCGAGGTCGGGGACATGTTCGGCAACCGCGCCTTCGAGCGGGGCATCCTGCGCCACGCTCTGCGCCACGCTCTGCGGGGCGACGGGCCGCTGGGTAACGCCACGTTCGCGAGCGTGAACCTGCCCGGATATCCCTCCCGGTGCCTGGGATCCCATGTCAGGCAGGTGGCCGGCCCGTGGGTCGAGGCTCGATTCCGGTTCGGCTGTCGCCCACTCCCGTGCACCGGCTGGCCCGGCAGCGGCGTGTTTGGGGTTCCCGGGTGTGCGAAAAGAACCATGAGGGCGCCCTTGTCGGCCGCCGCCGGGATCGGCCGGCTCGTCGGTACGCCCGTGGTACCCGAACTCCGGCTCGGCGTTCGGGTACGCCGGCCGAGAACCGATCACGCCCCGCGGAGCTTCGCTCGGATCGACAGCCGGGACGGATGGGATAGCTGGGGCGGATGGAATAGATGGGATAGCTGGGGCAGGCGCAGCGTCGAAGTCCCGATGCGCAGGGAAGGGGTACTGCGGCTCGCGCCCCCGGGTCTGGCGCGGCGTGTCCAGCGGGTCCGGCGCGGCCACGGGTGGCCACGGCATGCCTGGTGGCGGCTGTGGTTGCCGATACCGGGGACGCTCACCCGGACCCCCGTGCGGTCCCACCGCCGGCGATCGCGCCGGTACGGGCCCGTGCGGCCGGGACTGGGGTTGGCTCGGCGGCACAGACGGCTGTGCTCCGGCCTGCCGCTGCGGTCCGGCCTGCGGGTGGGGCGCGGCCTGCGGGTGGGGCGCGGGCATCCGGGACGGCGGTTTGGCGGGCTCAGATCCCGCCTCCGGCGCCGGTGACCGTGCCTGCTGCGGGGAGATCCGCACAGCGGGACGTTCCGGGGAACGAGGTTGCGCCGCCGCGGGCGACCCGCCACCGGAGGGTTTGGCCGGCCCGGGCGCCGCGCCATCCAATCGACGATCACCTGATACATGATCATCCTGCCTACGATCAACCGCCCGGCGCCCGATCGGTTCCGGGGGTTGGGGCCGCCGATGTTCAGCCTGGCGAGTGTCGACCTGCGGCGGTACCGCGCGCGGCGCTACCGGCGCTACCGGCGCTACCGGCGCGGGTCCAGGTGTCGGACCCGGCGCCGCCGGTCGCACGGGCGCCGGAGTGGTGTTCGGACGGCTGCCCGTGCCGCTTGCGCCCTTCGCGCCGTCAGCATCGGCACGGTCAGGTTCAGGCTGGGAGGTCTGGCCGATCTCCGACCCAGGCCGGGATGGCCCACCGGCACGTTGACCGGTTGACGCCGCCGTCGCACTGGTCGTCGCCTGAGGCGGTTGGGACGCAACCTGGCGCCGGGCCGGCGGCGCCTGGCCGCCGGCGGCGGGACGCGCGTGGGGCGACCCGACCGCACCCCGCGTAGCCGACGACCCAGCGGCACCCGATGAAGCCGGGCTCCCCGGAGACGAGCGATGTGCCCCGGACTGTCCACGCGGGTCTGGCGCGCCTGCCCGGCGAGGCCCGGGCGTCTCGCTCGACTGGGCCGGCTCATCCGCGGGACGCACCGATGGACTCTGCGGGCGCATCGCCCGGGACGGGGTCTGCGCCGGCGACGCCCCGGCCTCCCCGCCGGCATCGTCGTCCCGGTCTGTTTCGCGAGGCCGCCGTGCCGGCTGTTCGGTCATTGCACACGCTCCCGGGTCAGCTGGGCCGGGTCGGGGTCCGGCGAGTGGCCCAGGGACATAGTGGTCGACGCCGGAAACTGCCCGCAAACTGCCACAGCCCCGATCCGGCTGTGCCATGCGTTCGCCTGGCCAGCGCGTGCGCCCTGACCAGCCAGTGTGCCTGGACGGAACGGACAGAGCGCAGGTGTCCGCCCGACCCCGGGCCCCCCATCATCGTGCCGCAGACACTACGGGCTGGTCCGCACATCCGCGGATCGCGGCCAACCCCAGAGCACTGCGGCGCCGACCACTATGGCTAGACTTCCTCCCCGATACGGTGCACCCGGATGGTGTTGGTCATCCCGGCCACACCCGGCGGTGTCCCCGCGACGACGACAACCAGCTCACCGGGCCGACAACGCTCCAGCTGCACCAGTGCGTTGTCGACCTGCCGGACCATCTCGTCGGTGCTGTGCGCGAACGGGACCAGGAAGGTCTCGACGCCCCACAGCAGCGCCAGCTGGCTGCGGACGGCCGGCACCGGCGTGAAGGCCAACAGCGGGATGGGGCTGCGGTACCGCGCGAGACGGCGCGCTGTGTCCCCGCTCTGGGTGAACGCGACGAGGTAGCGGGCACCCATGGCTCCGCCGACGTTCGCGGCGGCCTCGGCCAGCGCCCCGCCGACCGTGCGTGGGCGGGTCCGCAGCGGCGGAATCCGGGAAAGATCAACCTCGACCGTCTCGATGATCCGTGCCATCGTGGAGACCGCCTCGATGGGGTAGTCACCGACGCTGGTCTCCGCCGACAGCATGATCGCATCGGCACCGTCGAGGACGGCATTGGCGCAGTCGCTGGCCTCGGCACGGGTGGGCCGGGGGGCGTGGACCATCGACTCCAGCACCTGGGTGGCCACGATCACCGGCTTCGCACGCTCGCGCGCCCATGACACGGCGCGTTTCTGGACCAGCGGCACGACCTGCAACGGCATTTCCACGCCGAGGTCACCACGGGCGATCATCAGGCCGTCGAACGCTTCGACGATCTCCTCGAGCTGGTCGACTGCCTGCGGCTTCTCAATCTTGGCGAGGACGGGGAGGCGCACGCCGACCTCGTCCATCACCGCTCGAACCTTTTCGATGTCGGCGGCCGACCGGACAAACGACAGAGCGATCATGTCGGCAGGCAGACCGAGCCCGAAGCGGAGGTCCTCGGTGTCCTTGTCGGTCAACGCGGGCACCCCGAGGGCTGCGCCCGGGATGTTCATCCCCTTGTGATCGCTGACCGGACCACCGATGGAGACCGTGGTGTGGACGTCGGTGCCGACCACGTCGGTGACGTCAAGCACCAGCCGGCCGTCGTCGACGAGGATGCGGTCACCCTTGGTGACGTCGGCGGTCAGCCCTGAGAACGTCGTTCCAACCCGATGCTGATCACCGACGACGTCATCAGTGGTAATCGTGAACTGTTGGCCGGGCAGCAGGGTGACCTGCCCGGACCCGAACTTCCCTAGCCTGATCTTCGGCCCCTGAAGATCGACAAGGATGCCGACACTGCGTCCGGCAGCGTCAGCAGCGGCGCGGATGCGCAGGTAGGTCTCGGCATGTTGGTCGTGGGAGCCATGGGAGAGGTTGAGACGGGCGATGTCCATACCGGCTTCGACCAACGCCCGGATCATGTCGGGTGAGCTGGTGGCAGGACCAAGTGTACACACAATTTTCGCGCGACGAGACACGGGATAAGCCTAGGAAATGATGCCGGGGGCTTGGACACCGCCCCCACTATCGACTGAACGACACCCGGAACCTTTTACGTCTACAGGAAATAGGACCCAGCCGCGCCACAAGCTGCGGTACGTGGTGCGACGGCGTACGGTCGACGTGTCCGCACCGCTGCGCAGCGCGTGGATACCGAACCGGACCAGGGCGTCGGCAAGGGAGCCGAGCGATCCCTACGAAGAGCTCTCCAATGGGTGCACAGGCCGGCAGGTCCAGGTAACTTCCCAGGTCACGGTGGGCAGACAGATGAGCGAAAACCCGGCGATCCACCGCCATCCATCCGGCGATGTGGACATCGCCCTCCCGCATGACGACCCCGACGCGACCGCGGTGAACGGTGACGACAGCTCGGATGAGCCGCTTCCCGACAGCGGAAGGGGACGCCCGGCGTAGGCACGCCGGCGAGCCGCGCGTCGACCACGTGACGCCGTTGGTCCCGGGGCAACGGCCCGGACAACACCTGCGAAATGACCCGGATGGTCCGCGGGTGAAATCAGGCACACATGTGTGAAAACACCGCCCGACGTGACCGACGCTGCCCGGGCGCGGTTCAGCCGACGGCCGCGGTTTCCTGTTCGCCGCGATTGCCGGCGGTCAGATCCTCGACCGCCGGCGCTGGAGCCTGGCCTTCGAACTGAGTGCGGTACAGCTCCGCGTACAGGCCGCCGCTGGCCAGCAGCTGGGAGTGCCGCCCGCTCTCGACTACCCGTCCACCGTCGATCACTAGAATCCGGTCGGCGTCGCGAACCGTGGACAGGCGATGCGCGATCACCAGTGATGTCCGACCGGCCAGAGCGGTGGCCAGCGCCCGCTGGACCGCCGCCTCGGACTCGCTGTCAAGGTGGGCGGTGGCCTCGTCGAGAACGACGATCGAGGGCTCCTTGAGCAGCAGCCGCGCGATCGCCAGCCGCTGCTTCTCACCGCCGGAGAGCCGGTAGCCACGGTCCCCGACGACCGTGTCGAGGCCGTCGGGCAACGCCCGCACAACGGATGCGATCATGGCCGCATCCATCGCCGACCACATCTGCTCCTCGCTCGCCTCCGGACGGGCGTAGACGAGATTCGCCCGGATCGTGTCGTGGAACAGATGCGCATCCTGTGTGACAACGCCCACGGCATCGCGCAATGAGCGAAGAGTGACGTCGCGGACGTCATGGCCGCCGACCCGGACCGTCCCGGTACGTGCGTCGTACATCCGGGGCACCAGTTGACTGATCGTCGTCTTGCCTGCGCCGGACGGCCCCACCAGGGCCACCAGCTCACCGGGTGCGATGCGGAACGAGATGTGATGCAGGACGGGTTCAGGTACCCGCCGGTCGAGGATGGCCACCGACTCCAGCGACGCAAGCGACACCTCGTCCGCGGCCGGGTAGCCGAACCCGACGTCGTCGAACTCGACCGTCGCCGACCCGCGGGGCAGGTCGACCGCGTCCGGCCGGTCGGCGATGGCCGGGCTCAGGTCGAGCACCTCGAACACCCGCTCGAAGGAGACCAGCGCGGTCATCACGTCGACGTTGACGTTCGACAACTGGGTCAACGGCCCGTAGAGGCGGGACAGGTACGACGTCAGCGCGACGACTGTGCCGACCGCGAGGACACCCTCGGCCGCGAACCGGCCACCGACTCCGTAGACGATGGCGGTCGCCAGTGACCCGACCATCGTCAACGAGACGAAGAAGATCCGGCCGTACATCGCCTGGGTCACACCGATGTCACGGACCCGGGAGGCCTTGGCGGCAAAGCTGTGGTTCTCCGTCGACGGCCGGCCGTAGAGCTTGACCAGCAGTGCCCCCGACACGTTGAACCGTTCGGTCATCGTCGTGTGCATCTCGGCGTTGAGCCCGTAGCCCTCCCGGGTGAGCGCGGCGAGTTTCGGACCGAGCAACCGCGCCGGGATGACGAACACCGGCAGCAGGACCAGCGACACGATGGTGATCTGCCACGACAACGCGATCATCGCCGCAAGGACGAAACCGACGGACACGACGTTCGACAGGACGGCGGACAGCGTCCCGGTGAACGCCGACTGCGCGCCCAGGACGTCGCTGTTCAGCCGCGAGATCAGGGCACCGGTCTGGGCGCGGGTGAAGAAGGCGAGCGGCTGACGTTGGACGTGGTCGAAGACCCGGGCCCGCATGTCGAAGATGAGACCTTCGCCGATGCGAACCGAGAACCAGCGTTGCGCCAGCGCCAGCAGCGCGTCGACGATGGCGATCGCACCGACCAGCGCCGCGAGCGCCTCCACGACGCCCACCCGCCCGGGAATGATTCCGTCATCGATGATCGATTTGAAGATGAGTGGTGTGGTGGCGCCCAGCGCGGCGTCGATGACGATCAGCACAAGGAAGCCGGCCAGCATCCGGCGGTACGGGCGTGCGAACCCCACGATCCGGCGCAGAGTGCCCGGCCGCAGTTTCTGGTGCGCGATCGAACGGTCACGCTGGAAGGCCCGTGCGCTGATGGGCGGCCCGCCGTCCGCGATTCTCATCAGTCCACCTTGGTGTCGATGTCATTACAACTACAACACTGTAAGCAGCCTGCGGCTACGGATCATTCCCGCGCCGGCGGCCCGTCATCCCGGCGGCACTGCCTCAGCTGACGTGCGGAGCTGGGTATCGCGTTCGGCACGCAGCTGGACATCCCGTTCGGCACGGCGCTGGTCTGGTCGGGAGCGCTCGCGGCTGTGCAGCAGCAAGGCCTTGACCTCGACGGCCAGGCCCCGGGGCGGGGCAAGCAGCGCGGCGGCGAGATCCTCCACCGCATCCGCCAGATCGACGGGGGCCGCGACCCGGTCCGCGAGTCCCAACATGTACGCCTGCGTGCCGGATACCGCCCGTCCGGTCACGCAGAGGTCCAGCGCCCGGCCATAGCCGACCAGATCGACCAACGTGTCCGATACCCCGAGCGCCGGAACGCGACCGTGCCGGATCCCGTCCATGGCCAGGTACGCGTCCGCACAGAAGACCCGCAGGTCGCAGGCGAGTGCCAGGCGCAGAGCGCCCACCGCCCACCCGCTGACGACAGCGATGCTGAACAGGTCGGGCCGGGACAACCAGTCGAGCGCGCACTGGCGGTCGCCAACGACGCCAGGGCTGGCAGGGCTGGCAGGGCAGTCACCGGCCATGCCAGGGCAGTCACCGGCCATGCCGGGTCGGTCCCGGCCGCCGGCAGCGGTCGGGTCGACCCGGACATGATCAAACGGTGGCAAACCGCCGATGATCCGAAGAAGCACAAGCCGAATGCTTCCGGGCAGACATCTCCCGATATCGGCCAGCACTCCCACGGCGGGCACGGCGCGCGCGCAGGCGGCGCCGCGATCCTGACGATCGACGGTGACGGTCGCCCGCGAACCCTCGATCGTCAGGGTCAGACCGGCCGCCGCCAGATCGGCGGCGGCCGGTTGCAACATGATCAGACGCTCTTCTTCTTACTGCCGCGGGTTGCGCCGCCCCGGCCTCTCAGAGTTGTTCCGGACTCCGAGAGGATCCGGTGAACGAACCCGTACGAACGACCCGACGACTCAGCGAGGAGGCGGATGCTCTGACCCGCCTCATACTTCTTCCGAAGCTCTGATGCAAGCTTGTCGCGCTCCGCGCCGGTGATCCGGGTTCCTTTCCTAAGCTCGGCCAATGTGGCCCCCTCCGTGATAGATGATCTGCGAACCGATCTTCACTCAGTCGCGGTGAACGCGCCACTCGAAGCGCATGTGATCCATCACACTGTCCTCTTCACGCGCCCGACCAACCCCCCGACTGCGCTCGGCTTTTCCCTTCTTCCCATCACCGGACCACCAACGCCCGACCACGGGACCGATGGCTGTTTCGCCCACCGCAGCAGGAGAATCGGCACATCCACCAACGTCAGCGAAGGCCAGTGTCCCTAATCGCCCCTGTCTGGTCCGACAGTGACTTCGGCGCGTCGCGACGACCATCGCCGAATCCGCGCCGGTGAACATCGTGCACCACCCGAACCCGGCACCGTCGACCTGGCTACGGTGCACATGTGGGCATCGCGGCGGGCATGCAGCCATGAGAGCGCCTTTGCGGCCCGCCGTTCGATCGGGGAGCTCCGATCCGCGGGGATGTCGCAGCCGTCTGCCACGACTACCGTTCACCGGCGCAGACCCGACCGAGTTCGGCGAAATCGCAATCTGGATGGGGGCGCTGATTGCCTGTCTGGGCCTGACCGCGCTCCTGCGCGCCGGCGGAGGCGAAGCCGAACCGCTGCCGACGCTGCTCGCCGGCATACCGTTCACGGCGGACCGGCGCCCGCACATTTCGCCGACGTCCCTTCTCGCCCCGGCAGTCCTGGCCGTGGTCATCGTCGCCGCATGGCGAGACGTTCACATCCGGCTGCGGTGGGGCACGCTGCTCATCACCGCCTACGTGGCGTCGTTGGCATGGACGCTCGCGTTGGCTTCCGTGCACGGCCTGAGCGGCCTTGCCGGACCACTGGGCAACGGGCCGGGCTACCTGTCGGATGTGGCCGCCGCGGACGCCGACCCGGTGGGCTTCCTGCGGAGCTACACCCACCAGGGGGCCCACCAGGGGGCCCACCAGGGGGCCGCTTCCGGCAGCGGCACCCGGGCACATCCCCCCGGGCTGGTGCTGGTGCTGTGGGCGCTGACACGGCTGGGCATCAGGGCCCCGAGCGCGCTGGGAGTCGTGCTGACGGTCGTGGGCGCGGCCACCGTCCCGCTCGCCGCGATCGCGGTCCGGTCGTTGTGCCACGACCGGGCCGCCCGCCGCTTTGTGCCGGTGCTGGTGCTGGCCCCGTGGGCGGTGTGGATACCGGCGGCGGACGCAGTGACCGCGACCCTGGCCGCCGCCTTCGTCACGCTCGGGGTGATCGGATCCGAACCGGGTAGACACCTGCGGTGGGCAGCGGGATGCGGCCTGGGAATCGGCGTGGCGACGCTCTGCGGCTACGCGGTGCCGTGGCTGGGAATCACGGTAGTGGCCACGTACTTCGTCCGGCGGCGACCACTGCTCAACGTGATCACCGGCGGCTGCGTCCTGCTGCCGCTGTCCGTGGCCGCGTTCCTGGGGTTTTCCTGGCCGGACGGGCTGGCGGTCGCGCACGACCAGGTCGTCCACGCCACCACGCACATCCCCGGTAGCACCGCGGGTGTCCCGGCGTGGGTCGCCCGCGTCCCCCCCGGTCTCGCGGTCGTCCTGGCCGCCTGCGGACCGACGATCATTCGGGCAGCACGGCGGGTCCGGCTCACACCCGGCTGGCCCTTTCTGGTCGGCGCCGTCCCCGCGATCGGCTTCGGGATGGTGACCGGTCTGACCGGCGCCCATCCCGAGCGGTCCTGGCTGCCGTTCTACTGCTGGCTGCTGGTACCCGCGCTGGCACCGAGCCCACGCCCGCAGGGCCCGGGCGACATGACCCAGGCGGGCACCCTTCCGCTGGGCCTGACCACTGTCGGGGCCCTCAGCGCGATTGTCGCCCGGGCCTTCCTGCCCGGGACCCTGTGACTCACCGGCAACGCGCCTGCCGGCCTCCTGGTCAGCCGGTCAGCCGGTCAGCCGGTCAGCCGGTTGGTGGACGATGTCCGGCTCCAGGTAGACCCTGCACGCGATCGGCACAGCCGCCCGCAGCGCCGCCTCGGCGCCGTCGATCGCGCGCGCGACAGCGGGCAGGGTCAGCTCGACATCCATACTGATCTTGGCTGCCACGAGGAGTTCATCCGGGCCGAGGTGCAGCGTGCGCAGATGAATGACCCGCGTGACATGCGGCGACCCCGCGAGAGCGCTACGGATGGTGGCGACCATCGCCGGAGTGGCCGCCTCCCCTACCAACATCGCCTGGGTCTCGACCGCCACGACCACTGCCACGGTCAGCAGCAGGATGCCGATCGCCAGCGTGCCCGCCCCGTCCCAGATCGGGTCGCCGGTTGCCAGCGTGAGACCCACGCCAGCAAGGGCGAACACGAGGCCCACCAGCGCGGCAAGGTCCTCCAGAAGCACCACGGGCAGTTCCGGGGCACGGGCGGCGTGGACGAACCCCCACCATGAGGCGTCACCCTTGAGCGGGCGGGCTTCGGCGATCGCGGTGCGCAGGGAGAACCCCTCCAGGACCGTCGCCACGAGCAGGACGACGATCGCCACCGCAGCGCTGTCGAGCTCGTGTGGGTGGCGCAGCTTCGCCACGCCCTCGTGGACCGAGAACAGGCCACCGATGCTGAACAGCACGATCGCGACGAGGAAGCCGGCGATGTAGCGCGAGCGCCCGTAACCGAACGGGTGTTCCTCATCGGCCGGACGGGTGGCGCGCCGCTGACCGAGCAGGAGCAGGACCTGGTTGCCCGAATCCGCGACCGAGTGGATGGACTCGGCCAGCATCGACGACGACTGAGTGATGACAAACGCGACGAACTTCGCCACCGCGATCCCCAGATTGGCCGCCAGCGCGGCCAGAACCGCCTTCGTGCCACCTTCCGCGCTCACACGACCATCCTTGCTCAACGCTCCTGCTCGCTCCTGCTACGACGCCCCTGCTCGCTCCTGCTCGACGCCCCTGGACAGCTACAACTGGTGTGGCCGACGGCAGCGGGTTGCGGTTACCCGGTCAGGCGAGAGTGATCAACTCGGCGAGGTCCGCGGACCAGGAGTCCTCGACGCCGTCGGGCAGCATGAGCACCTTGTCCGGGGCCAGCGCCTCGACCGCGCCCGGGTCGTGGGTGACAAGCACCACCGCCCCTCGAAACGTGGCGAGGGCCGCGAGGACCTCGCCACGCGACGCCGGGTCGAGGTTGTTGGTGGGCTCGTCCAGCAGCAACACGTTCGCGGCGCTGCACACGAGCCCGGCCAGTGCCAGCCTGGTTTTCTCCCCGCCCGAGAGCGTGCCCGCCGGCTGGGCGACGGTGTCTCCGCTGAACAGGAAGGCACCCAGGATGCGGCGCAGCTCCACATCGGAGGTGCCCGGCGCGGTGGCGCGCATGTTGTCCAACACCGACTGGTCGGTGTCCAGCGTCTCGTGCTCCTGGGCGTAGTACCCCAGCCGCAGCCCGTGACCATGGTGGACCTCGCCGGTGTCCGGGGACTCGACGCCCGCGAGCATCCGCAACATGGTCGTCTTGCCGGCACCGTTGAGGCCGAGAATCACGACCCGCGCGCCGCGGTCGATGGCCAGGTCGACGCCGGCGAAGACCTCCAGGGATCCGTAGGACTTCGACAGGCCGGTGGCGGTCAGCGGGGTCCGGCCGCACGGCGCCGGATCGGGGAACCGGAGCTTGGCGACCCGGTCGGCGACCCGTACGTCGGCGAGACCCGCGGCGAGCCGGTCGGCCCGGCGGTCCATCTGGTGGGCCGCAC